>DASQBG010000139.1:0-38633 GCA_035635335.1 Myxococcales bacterium
GAAGAGCCAGCTCGTCTTCCCGGCTGCTGACGGCTCGATGCGGACGGACGAGACGGACCTGCAGCAAGTCTTGCGGCGTGCGATGGGCCGGGCCGGCCTGGTCAGCGGCTACCTTCACGTCTGCAGGCGAAAGAATTGCGGCTACGAAGAAGAGGCCAAGGACTCAGCGCTGCGGACTTGTCCTGACTGCGAGATGAAGCTCTGGCCGAAGGCGCCGCCGAGGCATCTTCGATTCCACGATCTGCGCGGCACGACCGCGACGCTGCTCGCACGCGCCGGCGTTCCTCTCGTCGTGGCGCAGCGCATGTTGAGGCACGCGGACCCGCGTCTCACAGCAAACGTCTATACGGGCGTGGACCTCGCGGATCTGCGCGCCGGGATCGCGCGGCTGCCGCCGCTTGTCCCACAGGTGTCCCATGGTGCCCGCGTCACCAAGAACAGAGGCGGAGAGCCTCTGGAAATTCTCAGTGAACTCGCGGGGGAAAGTTGGTCGGGGAGACAGGATTTGAACCTGCGACCCCCTGGTCCCGAACCAGGTGCTCTACCAGGCTGAGCCACTCCCCGACACGAATGGACGGGGGGAAGTAACGTAAAGCCGAGGAGGGGTCAAGCGAACTCCCCTGCCGCTTGCCGGGCGGAGGCCCGGGCGGGCATCCTGCGCGGCCATGGCCCTGCTCGCGATGTCCCGGCACCTCTCGTTCCACGCCCGCGGGGACGCGGCGTTCGTCTGGCACGGGCTCACCGGGGACGTCGCGGAGATGAGCCGGGACGTGCTGGCGCTCCTGCTCGCGTTCGACCCGCGGGCGGACGAAGCGGAGGTGAAAGAGGCTCCTCCCGCGGGGCTGACCAGCGAGCAGGTCGAGGAGTTCGTGCCCATCCTGCGCTCGCGGCGCTTCCTCGTGGCGGGCGCGCCCGGCGGGCAGTCGGTGGACGAGTACTCGCCGCTGCTCGCGGGGTATCCGCGAATTCCGCGCAACGCGGTCTTCCACTGGCGCGGGACCCAAGTCACGGTCTACGGGCGCGGCACCCCGATGGAGCTGGACGCGCGCACCGCCGCGCTGTTCCTGCGCTGCGACGGCGAGCGCACGCTGGGACAGGTGCTGGGCGATGCGGGGCCGGCCGCGCTGCCGCCGCTTTTGCGACTGGCGCGCGCAGACGTGGCGGCGCTGAAGATCCTCGCCAAGGCGGTCTCCCAGGGAGGCGTCGCACTGAACCTCGCGGCGGAGTCGACGATGCCGTATCCGGAGTTGGCGGATGCTCGCGCCTACGCCGCCGGCGACCCAGCACGGGCTGGCGGCTCGGATCGCGAGGTCGCTGGCCTGGAAGAGCACGAGAACACGCTGGCGCACCTGTTCCGCGCTCCGCATCCCGCGCTCAAGGGCCGCACCTTCGCGGCCGCGCTCGCCGAGGGGCTCGTGCGGCGCGGCGCGCTCCAGCACGTGAAAGACAGGCCGGCGCGCGTGCTCGTCGACGGCGGCGATCCCAGCGAGCTCGCCGCCGCGCTGTGCGATGCGCTCTCGCGCTCGGTGCCGGTCGCGCGCGGGGATGCGCCGCTGCCCGCACCGGAGGAGTCGCTCGATCTGGTCGTTTCGAACGAGACCGCCGGCGGCCTGGACACCGCTGCCGAGGGAGACCGCATCGTCAACCGCGGCGCGTTGCAGCTGGTGCGGGACGCGGCCGCGGCGCTCGCCCCGGGTGGGACGCTGATGGTGTCCGAGCTCGGCGACCCCAAGGCCGATCCCGTCCGCTCCGATCGCGGCGACTGGTCGATCCGCTTCGGGGATCTGCAGTCCGAGGCCACGCGGCTGGGCCTGCGCGCGCAGGTGCTGTCCCTGAGCGAGCTGCTGTGGCTCGATGGCGCACCGCAGGCCCTGACCACCACCCGGGCCTCGTTCGGCGCGCTTCGCGCCCTCTTCGCTGCCAACGGCCTGCAGCTGACCCGGCGCGCCTGGCTGCGCAGCGAGATCGAGGAACTGTGCGCCGGCAAGCTCGACCTTTCCGAGGTGCACGGCCTGCAATGGGCGCCTCTCGGCGAGCGCACCCTGGGCCTCTCCCCGCGGCAATTCTGGGTCCTGCTCGCGCACAAGCCAGAGCGCGTCCTGCACTGACGCAACTCGGGCACCTCTACCGCCGGCGCCCGTTCTCCGCCGCCGTGCGCAGCGCCGCGATCGCCTCGCCGTAGCTTGGGTTCCCGAAAACGGCGGTGCCCGCGACGAGCACCGTGGCGCCCGCCGAGGCCACGCGCGGCGCGGTGTCCGGAGTGATGCCGCCGTCCACCTCGATGCGGGTGGGAAGCCCGCGGCGCTGGACCGACTCGGCGATGCGCTCGATCTTCGGCAGGCAGGCCTCGATGAAGCTCTGCCCGCCGAAGCCGGGATTGACGGTCATGACCAGCACCAGGTCGGCCAGCTCGAGCACGTAGTCGAGCACGTCCGGCGGAGTGTGCGGGTTCAGGCTGACCCCGGCGGTGGCCCCGGTCGAGCGGATGTGCTGCAGGGTCCGGTTTAGGTGCGGCGACGCCTCTTCGTGCACGGTGATGTTCGCCGCCCCGGCGCGGGCGAAGGCGTCCACGTACTTCTCGGGCTCGACGATCATCAGGTGGCAATCGAGCGGCCGGGTGGCGGCGCGCTTCATCGCGGCGACCACCGGCGGTCCCCAGGTGAGGTTGGGCACGAACCGCCCGTCCATCACGTCGACGTGGATGAGGTCGGCCCCGGCCGCCTCGACGGCGCGGATCTCGTCGCCGATGCGCGACAGGTCGCAGGAGAGGAGCGAAGGGGCAATCTGGATGGGGCTCATGCGGGCTCCTTCCGCAATCTTACCGCGAAGAAGCCGTCGGTCCCGGTGCGGTGGGGGAAGATGCGGAGGCGTCCCTGCGGGTCGAGGCAATCTGCGTCCGCCGCAGGCAGCGCCCAGCCGGGCGGCGGGCGCTCCGGATGGAACTCGGGATGCGCCGAGAGGAAGCGGTCCACCTGCTCGTCGCACTCCTCGGGCGTGAGCGTGCACACGGCGTAGACCAGGAGCCCGCCGGGCTTCACCGCCTGTGAAACCTGGGCGAGGAGCCTCGCCTGCAGCGCCGCGAGCCGGTCCACGTCGTCGGGCGTGCGGCGCAGCTTCACCTCGGGATGGCGGCGCAAGGTGCCGAGGCCCGAGCAGGGCGCATCGACGAGCGCCACGTCGAAGGGCCCTTCGTCCGGTAGCGGGAACGTCGCGTCGGCGGCGAGCGCGCGGACCTCGCCGAGGCCCAGGCGGCGGGCGGTCTCCTCGATGCTGCGCGCTTTCCGGGCCTGGAGATCCACGGCGAGTACGCTCCCCGCTCCGAGCTCCGCCAGGTGGCACGCCTTCCCGCCTGGTGCGGCGCAGGCGTCGAGCACGCTCGCGCCCTGCGGCGGCGCCGTATACAGCGAGACGAGTTGCGCCGCCTCGTCCTGCGCCTGGAACAAGCCCTGCTCGTGCCCTTCGATGTCGAGCGTCGGCGGAGCGCCCGGCGACAGCACCAGCGCGTCCGGCGAGTACCGGCCCGGCGTGGATTCGATCCCGCTCTTGCGCAGCGCCTCCTGCACCTGTTCGCGCGTGGCGCGGCGGCGGGCGACGCGGACGACGGCAGCGGCCTGCTGCTGGTTGGCGCCGGCCAGCCTCTCCGTCTCGTCCAGTCCGAGCCATTTCGCCCAGCGCTCGACCAGCCAGCGCGGATGCGCGGTCGTCGCGGCAACATGCCCGACGGGGTCCGCGTCGCGCGAGGGAGGCGGCGGCGCGGCGCGCGTCTCCGACAGGCGCCGCAGCACCGCGTTCGCGTAGCCGGCGGCGCGCGGCAGCCCCAGCGCGCGGACCAGCTCCACCCCCTGATCGACCGCGGCGCGCGACGGCACGCGTGGATGGTGCAGCAGCTCGAAGGCCGAGACGCGCAGCGCCGCCCGGAGGGGCGCATCCAGCTCGGCGGGAGGCCGCGCGCTGTGCGCGCCCAGGGCGCGGTCCAGCTCGAGCTGCCAGCGCAGCGCGCCGTAGGTCAGCTCGGTGCAGAGCGCCGCCTCGCGCGGCTCCAGCGCGCCCGCCGAGCGCAGCGCCCCGTCCAGGGCCAGGTTGGCGAACGCGCCGCCCTGCTCGACGCGCAGGAGCACCTCCGCCGCCAGCCTTCGCGCAGGGGAAACCGCCACGCGCGCTTCTACAGCCTCGCGTCCGTTTGCGTCCACCGGCGTCCACGGCTAGAGTCCCGGCCATGAAGACCCTGCGCCGGAGCCGGCTTTGGGTGCCGCACGGCCGCCGTCGAGCTGCCCGGTGATCTGCTGACGCCATTCGGCGTCTTCTGTCTCCTCGACCAGCAGCAACCTCCCGGCGGAGACGCCTTCCTCTTCGAAGGCGCGCTCGGCCGGTACAGCTACGTGGGCGTGGGCGGCGGCCGAGACGGCCGGCGCGGGGCCGAGCCGGCGCCGCGGCTCACCATCCGGGGCGGACGGCCCGAAACGATCTCCGGGTTCCCGCAACTCCCCGGTCAGCCCTTGGAAGCGCTGCGCGAGGCTCTCGCGTCGATTGCGTGCGACCGCACCGACGCGCTCCCGCCGTTCTGCGGCGGGTTCGCGGGCTACCTGGGCTGGGCGGCGGCGACGTGGAGCGAGCGCATCCCCCAGCGCCTCGGCCCGGACCCGCTTTTTCCCGAGGCGGACCTCTTGTACGTCTCCGAGCTGGTGGCGTTCGACCACCGCCAGGGACGCGCCTGGGCCATCGCCAGCGGGGCTGGGACGGGAGTCGCTTCGCCGGAAGCACGCGCCCAGGCGCTGGCCGACCGTGTCCTGGCGGTGTTCGGAGATCGCCGCGCCGGGGTCCGGTGGCCGGAGGCGCTGCGACGGCCGGCGGCGCAGTCTCTGGGGACACGCCTCGTCGGAGGCGCTCCACGTGGAGCATCGGTTCACGGAAATGGGGTGCGCAACCCGCGGCGCCCACCCCTGAAGCGCCTGCCGGAGCCGCGACCCGTCGGCGGCGGCGAGGGGCCGTACAAGGCGGCCGTGCGCCGCGCGCTGGAGTACATCCGCGCAGGCGACGTGTTCCAGGCCGTGCTCTCGCAGCGGTTCGAGCTGCCGGACTGCGACGGCTTCTCGCTCTACCGCACCCTGCGCGCCGCCTCCCCGGCCCCCTATCACTTCTACCTCCGGCTCGGTGGGCGCGAGCTGTTCGGCGCCTCTCCGGAATTGCTCGTCCAGGTGGACCGCGGCGAGATGACGCTCCGGCCCATCGCCGGCACCCGTCCGCGCGGCGCGACGGTCGCGGAGGACGAGCGGCTCGAGCGCGAGCTGCGCGCCGACCCCAAGGAGCGCGCCGAGCACACCATGCTGGTCGACCTCGGCCGCAACGACGTCGGCCGGGTCTCGCGCATCGGCTCTGTGCGGGTGGCGCGCCTGATGGAGACGGAGCGGTTCAGCCATGTCATGCACCTGACCAGCGAGGTGACGGGACAGCTCCGCCCTGGGCTCGGCGCGGTCGACGCCTTCGCCGCATCGTTCCCGGCCGGGACGCTCTCGGGCGCGCCGAAGATTCGCGCCCTGGAAATCATCGACGAGCTGGAAACGGTGCAGCGCGGCCCCTACGGCGGGGCGGTCGGCTGGTTCTCGGCTGCGGGAGACGTGCAGCTGGCGATCGCCATCCGGACCCTGTTCCGCGCCGGCGGCCGGCTCTTCGCGCAGGCCGGCGCCGGCATCGTGGCGGACTCGAGCCCCGAGAACGAGTGGCGCGAGGTGCTGGCCAAGGTCCGCGCTTCGGTCGGAGCGGCCTACGGCGCGGTGGCGGGTCGCACGGTCGAGCCGCACGCGCTGGCGGCGGGAGCGGCGCGATGAGCCCCCTCCGCAGGAAGTCGCACCGCGGCGGCGGGCGTGTCGTCCGCAGAAACGGCGCTCCGCGCGTGCTGGTCATCGATAACTACGACTCGTTCACCTACAACCTGGTACAGCGGATCGGCGAGCTGGGCGCGGAGGTGGAGGTGGTGCGCAACGACGCCGTCGGCGCGGCCGAGCTGATCGATCGGCACCCCGAACGCCTCGTGCTCTCGCCGGGCCCCTGCACGCCCGACGAGGCCGGCATCTCGCTCGAGCTGATCCGGAAGCTCTGCGGGCTGGACGGAGGGCCGCCGCGCCGCGTGCCGATCCTCGGGGTGTGCCTCGGCCACCAGTCCATCGGGCAGGCCTTCGGCGGCCGCGTGGTGCGCGCGCGCGAGCCGGTGCACGGCAAGGCCGAGGAGATCGTGCACGACCGCAGCACGCTCTTCCGCGGCATGCCACGCCCGCTGCTCGCCGGGCGCTATCACTCGCTGGTGGTCGCCGAGCACGGGCTGCCGAGAGATCTGGAGGTCAGCGCCCGCACCCGCGACGGCATCGTGATGGCCCTGCGGCACCGGACCTTGCCGGTCTTCGGAGTGCAGTTCCACCCCGAGTCCATCCTCACTCCGGACGGGCAGACGCTCCTGCGCAACTTTCTCGAGGTGAGGGCCTGATGCTGCGCGAAGCCATCCAGATCGCCATCGAGGGGCGGCATCTCTCGCGCCTCCAGGCCGCCGCCGCAGTCGACGCGATGCTCGACGGCAGCGCGCCGGCTTCGCTGATCGCGGCGCTGCTCGTCGCGCTCCGGGTGAAGGGGGAGACCCCGGACGAGATCGCGGGCGCGGCGCAGGCGCTCCGGGCGCGTGCCGCGCGCGTGGAGGTGCCGCTGGACCGGCTGGTCGACACCTGCGGCACGGGAGGCGACGGGGCGCACACCTTCAACATCTCCACGGCATCTGCGTTCGTTGCGGCCGCGGCCGGCGCCCGCGTCGCCAAGCACGGGAACCGCGCCGCCTCGTCCAAGTGCGGCAGCGCCGACGTGCTCGTGGCCCTCGGGGCGGAGGTCGAGCTTCTGCCCGAAGGAGTTGCCGCGTGCATCCAGGAGTGCGGCATCGGCTTCCTCTTCGCGCCGCGCCACCACGCGGCGATGCGCCACGTCGCGCCCGTCCGGAAGGAGCTGGGCATCCGCACCCTGTTCAACCTGCTCGGGCCGCTGGCGAACCCGGCCGGCGCGCGGCGGCAGCTGCTGGGAGTGCCCGCCCCTCACCTGGTGCCCGTGCTGGCCCAGACCCTGCTCGAGCTTGGCGTGGAGCGCGCCTTCGTGGTGCACGGCCACGGCGGGCTCGACGAGATATCGCCCGCCGGCCCCACGCGCGTGGCCGAGGTCCGGGGCGGGCGCGTGCGCGAGTTCGAGGTGACCCCCGAAGAGCTGGGCGTTGCGCGCGGAGCGGTCGAGGACCTTCGCGGCGGCGACGCGGATCGCAATGCCGTGCTGTTGCGCGAGGTCCTGCGCGGCGAGAAGGGCGTGCGCCGCAGCGCGGTCGTGCTCAACGCGGGTGCGGCGATCGCGGCAGCGGAAGTGTGCGAGCTGATGCGCGACGGCGTGCGCCTCGCCGAGCAGGTCATCGATTCCGGCGCCGCGCTCGAGCGCCTCGAGCTGTTCGTGCGCGCTTCGCGCGCCCACAAGCCGCCGCCGGTGAGCGGGCCATGAGCGCGACGCACCTCGACCGGCTGATCGCCTCCGCGCTGGAGCAGATGGCCGGCCGCGCCGCGCGCGTCGGGTTGAAGGAGCTTCGCGCGCGCGCTTCGGCGGCGCCGGCGCCGCGCGGATTCGCCGCCGCGCTAAAGGCCGCCAAAGAGCGCGGCCGGGCGCTCATCGCCGAGGTGAAACGGGCCTCGCCGAGCCGCGGCGCGATTGCGCCGGACTTGGAGCCGGGCAAGCTCGCGGCGGCGTACGAGCGGGGCGGCGCCGCCTGCGTTTCGGTGCTCACGGATCGGGCGAATTTCGGCGGATCGCTCGACGACCTGGCCGCTGCCCGCCGCGCCTGCGCGCTGCCATTGCTTCGCAAGGACTTCCTCGTCACCCCCTACCAGATCTACGAAGCGCGCGCGCACGGGGCCGACGCGGTGCTGCTCATCGCCGCCGCCCTGACGCCGCCCCTGCTCTCGGAGCTGCGCGCCCTCGCGCGGGAGCTCGGCCTCGCGGTGCTCCTCGAGGTCCACGCGGAGGAGGAGCTCTCGGCGGCGCGGGCGGCGGAGCCGGATCTGCTCGGGATCAACGCGCGAAACCTGAAGACGTTGGTGGTCAGGCCGGAGACGTTCCGCGAGCTGGCTCCGCACGCGCTCGGCATCGCCCCGCTGGTCGCCGAGAGCGGCGTGCGCACCGCGGCCGATGCCCGCCGGTACGCCGAGCTGGGGGCCGACGCTCTCTTGGTCGGCGAGGCGCTGTCCGCTGCCACGGACCCCGAGGCCACGACGCGCGCTCTGGTGCAAGGGTGAGTGGAGTGCGCATCAAGCTCTGCGGCGTGCGCACCGCGCGCGATGCCGGGCTGTGCGCGCGGGCCGGGGCGGACGAGGTCGGCGTCGTCTTCGCGCCCCGTAGCCGCCGCTGCGTGACGGTTACGGCCGCGCGCGAAATCCGGGCCGCGCTGGCGCCCGAAATGCGGCTGGTCGGCGTTTTCCAGGACGTGAATCTGGCGGAGGCGCTGCGCGTCGCTAGCGAAGTGGGACTCTCGGCAGTCCAGCTCCACGGGAGGCTTCCCGCGCCGGCGGGGACGCTGCCCCTCTACGCCGCGCTCCAGGTTGACGGTGAGCCGGCGCTCGAGCGACTCGCTGCGCTGCGAGGTTTCCGGCGCGTCCTCTTGGACGGTCCCGCCGGTGGAGGCGGCGGCGTGTCGTTCGCCTGGTCCCTGGCACGCAAGGCGCGGGAGCGCTTCGCCGCGGAAGTATTCATCAGCGGTGGGCTCGTGCCGGAGAACGTGGCCCAGGCCATCCTTGCCGCGCGGCCCGATGGGGTGGACGTTGCTTCCGGGATCGAGGGACCCGACGGGTTCAAGGACCCCGACCGCGTGCGCGACTTCGTCGCCGCGGCGCGCGCGGCCGCAAGGGAGATCGAATGAAGCGCGTGCTGCCGCTCTTCACCTCCGAGCCTGGCGAGCTCCCCGATGCCCGCGGCCGCTTCGGCGCCTACGGCGGGCGGTTCGTGCCGGAGACGCTCATCCCGGCGCTGGACGAGCTCGAGTCCGCCTGGCGGGCGGCGCGCGCCGACCCGGCCTACCGCGAGGAGCTCTCGGCGTTGCTCCAAGACTACGCGGGGAGGCCCACTCCGCTGTCCGATGCGCCCCGTCTCGCGCGGGCGCTGGGCGTCCGCGCGCGCCTCTTGCTCAAGCGGGAGGACCTGCTCCACACCGGCGCGCACAAGCTGAACAACACGCTGGGCCAGGCACTGCTCGCGCGCCGGATGGGCAAGAAGCGCGTGATCGCGGAGACCGGCGCGGGCCAGCACGGGGTGGCGACCGCGACCGTCTGCGCGCTGCTCGGCCTCGAATGCGTCGTCTACATGGGCTCCGAGGACGTCGAGCGGCAGGCGCCCAACGTCTCGCGCATGGGGCTGCTCGGCGCCGAGGTGCGGCCGGTCGAGGCCGGATCCCGCACGCTGAAGGACGCGATGAATGAGGCGATTCGCGACTGGGTCACCAACGTGCGCACCACCTATTACTGCATCGGCAGCGCCGCGGGCCCGCACCCGTATCCGCTGCTCGTCCGCGAGCTGCAGTCGATCATCGGCGAGGAGATCGCCGTCCAGTGCAAGGACAGGCTCGGCCGCGCGCCCGACGCCCTGGTCGCCTGCGTCGGGGGCGGGTCGAACGCGATCGGCGCCTTCCACCGGTTCGTCCCCGATCGCGGAGTGCGGCTCTTCGGGGTGGAGGCCGCCGGCCTCGGGCTCGACTCGGGCAAGCACGGAGCATCGCTGTTGCGGGGACGGCCCGGTGTGCTGCACGGCTCGCGCTCGTACCTCTTGCAGACCGAGGACGGCCAGGTGGCCGAGGCGCACTCGATCAGCGCCGGCCTGGACTACCCGGGTGTCGGCCCCGAGCTGTCGCACCTGCGGGACGCCGGCCGGTTGGAGGTGCTCGCCGCCACCGACGCAGAGGCGCTGGAGGGGTTCCGGGCGCTTGCCCGCAGCGAGGGCATCCTCTGCGCGCTGGAATCGGCGCACGCCATCGCCGCGCTCTCCAAGCTGCCTGGCGCCGTCCGCGATGCCGAAGGCGGGGCGGTAGTCGTCAACCTGAGCGGCCGTGGGGACAAGGACCTGGGCACCATCCTCAAAGCGCTGGGAGGCGCGCGATGAGCCGGCTCTCCGACGCGTTCCCCCGAGGCCGGACCGGCCTGGTCTGCTACGCGATGGGAGGCGACCCGACGCTCACCGCGACGGAGGAATTGCTGCGCGCCATCGACGGCGAAGGCGCCGACGTGATCGAGATCGGGCTTCCGTTCTCCGACCCCATCGCCGACGGCCCCACGCTGCAGGCGGCTGCGACGCGCGCGCTGCGCGGCGGAGCCTCGCTCGGCCGGCTGCTGGACGTCGTCGGGCGGCTCCGGCTGCGCGCGCCGCTGGTGGCGATGGGCTACATGAACCCGGTGGAGTCGATGGGCAGCCCTGCGTTCGCTCGCGCGCTGGCGCAGGCAGGGGTGGCCGGCGCCATCATCCCGGACCTGCCGCTCGAGGAGGCCGCTCCGCTCCGCGCGGACCTGGCCGGCGCGGGCGTTGACCTGGTGCCGCTGATTGCCCCCACGACGGGGCCGGAGCGCGCCGCCGCCATCGCCCGGCAGGCCCGCGGCTTTCTCTATTACGTCAGCGTGACCGGCGTGACCGGGGCGCGCGCCGAGCTGCCGGCCGACCTCGCGGCGCGGCTGCGCGAGCTGCGAGCCCTCTCGCCGGTGCCGGTCGCGGTGGGGTTCGGCATCTCGCGCCCGGAGCAGGCCGCGGCCCTGCGCGGCCTCGCGGACGGAGTGGTGGTGGGCAGCGCGCTGGTCGCCGCGCACCACCAGGGCGGAGTGCGCGCGGCCGCCGAGCTCGTCCGCGGACTGCGAGCCGCGCTGGGGTGAGGTCGCGCCTCCTCAGCGCGCTTTGCCCTGGTAACTGATTCGATAGACCGCGTCCGCCGTGTCGTCGGAGACGAGAAGCGCGCCGTCCGGCATCACCAGGACGTCGACTGGCCGCCCCCAGGCCTGCAGTCTCTTGGCGCCCCTCGGAGCTGCATCGGCCGACTCGTCTGCGCGCAGCGTGTAACCGCGGTGCGGGTCCTCCGGTTTCGGATCGGGCGGCAGCCACCCGGAGGCGAATACCTCCTGGGAAACGACCTTGTCGCCGTCGAGCTTGATTCGCACGATGCGGTAACCGAAGGGAATGCTGCGGTTCCAGGAGCCGTGCTCCGCGATGAAGATGTCCTTGCGGTATTCCGGCGGAAACATCGAGCCGGTGTAGAAGCGCATACCGAGCGCCGCCACGTGCGGTCCCAGGCCGACGACCGGCGGGGTGAGCTCCTTGCACGGCCTCTCGCGGCCGAACTCCGGATCCGGGATGTCGCCTCCGTGGCAATGGGGGAACCCGAAATGCAGACCGGCGCGCGGCGCGCGGTTCAGCTCGTCCGGCGGGGTCTCGTCGCCCATCTCGTCCCGCCCGTTGTCCGTGAACCAGAGCACGCGCGTGTCCGGGTGCCAGTCGAAGCCGACCGTGTTGCGTACTCCATGTGCGTAGATGTCGCGCTGCTTGCCGTCCGCGGAGAGCCGGGTGATGGAAGCGAAGATCGGCTCGGACTTGCAGACGTTGCAGGGCGCGCCGACCGGGACGTACAGCCAGCCGTCCGGACCGAATGCGATGAACTTCCAGCCGTGGTGCGCCTCGGTCGGAAAGTCCTCCCGGAGCACGACCGGCTGCGGCGGACTGTCGAGGTGGCGTTCGATGTCGTCGTAGCGCAGCACCCTCGATCGCTCCGCGACGTAGAGCGCCCCGTCGCGAAACGCCACGCCGTTCGGGTTCTGCAGCCCCTTCGCCAGCGTGACGACGCGGTCGGCCTGGTTCTTCCGGCCGGTGTCGACGAGGGCATAGACGTTGCCCTCGCGGCGCGTGCTGACGAAGACGATGCCGCTCGGGCCCAGCGTCATCTGGCGAGCGTTCTTCACCTTGTCGGCATAGACCTCGATCCGGAACCCGGGCGGCAGCTGGATGCGATCGAGGTGCAACTCCGCTCCCGCGGCCAGTGCAGGAAGGCAGCAGGCGGCGAGGGAGATCCTCCAGCGTCTCGAGGTCATGGTCTCTTCTCTCGCGGCAGAGTCATTTCGGAGCCGACGCTCAGCGGGGGTGCGCCACCAGCCACTCCAGCGCCTCCAGGTAACCGGCGACGCCCTTGCCCATGATCCGATGTGCCGCCACCTCGGCGATCACGCTGACCCGGCGCCACGGCTCGCGCTGCGACAGGTCCGAGAGATGCACCTCGACCACTCGCAGCCGCGTCGCGGAGATCGCGTCGCGCAGCGAGTAGGAGTAGTGCGTGTACGCGCCGGGGTTGAAGATGACGCCGTCCGCCCACTTCCGGACCTCGTGGAGCCGGTCCACCAGCGCACCTTCGTGGTTGGACTGGAAGGTGCGCACCGCGACCCCCAGCTCCCGGGCGCGCTCGGCGACGAGCGACTCGAGCTGCGACAGCGTCGTCGTTCCGTAGATCTCCGGCTGGCGCTCGCCGAGCAGGTTCAAGTTGGGCCCGTTGAGCACTAGGACGTTCATGAGAGGCTCGCCTCCAGCGCGCGGACGCACTCCTGCGGCTCCACCTCCACCAGCCGGGGCGCGCCGAGCCCGGCGAGGAGCACGAAGCGGACGCGCCCGGCGCGGGCCTTCTTGTCGCGCGCGAGCGCGGAGAGCGCCGCCTCGCGCTCCGGCCCGTCCAGCCGGCGATCGGGGGAAATCCTCAGGCGCTCCACCAGGCGCCGCGCGCGCTGCAGCCCCGGGTCATCGAGCAGGCCGCGCGCGCGGGACAGCCACAGCGCTCCGCGCAGACCGAGCGCCACGGCTTCGCCGTGGACGAATCTCTCGTAGCCCGTGGCGGCCTCCAGGGCGTGGCCGACGGTGTGGCCCAGGTTGAGGAACGCCCGGGCACCGCCCTCCCGCTCGTCTTCAGCGACGATGGCCGCCTTGATGCGCACGCAGGCCTCGATGAGAGGCGCGAGCGCGTCCGCCTCGCCTGCCGCCGCGCGCTCCAGGTCGCGCTCGCAGCGCTCGAGCAGCGGCATCCCGCCCGCGTCCTGCGCCGGAGAGAGCAGCGCGCACTTCACCACCTCGGCCAGGCCGCTCCAGCGCTCGCGCGCCGGAAGGGTGCCGAGGACCTCGGCGTCGCACACCACCAGCCGCGGCTGGTGGAACGCGCCCGCGAGGTTCTTGCCACCGCGCAGGTTCGCGCCGGTCTTTCCGCCCAGCCCGGCGTCGACCTGCGCGAGCAGCGTGGTGGGGACCGATACCCACGGGACTCCGCGCAGGTAGAGCGCGGCGGCCAGCCCGCCGAGGTCGGTGAGCACACCACCCCCGACGGCAACGACGAATCCGTCGCGCTGCACGCCGCGCGCGGCGAGCGCCTCGCACATCGCCTCGACCTCCCCCAACGTCTTGCGCGCCTCGCTGACCGGGCGGGCGAGCGGGGCGCCCAGGCGCGTGGTCCCGTAGGCGAGCAGCGCGTCGCGGTGAGCGGTGGAGAGCAGCCGCGCGTCGCAGAGCAGCCCGGCCGTCCCGGTCAGCCCGACCTCCGCGGACAGCTCGTCCAGCCGCCTCAGTCCGCCGGCCGCGAAAACGCACCGGGTGCGCGCGCCGGAACGGAGCTCGATGTCCAGATCACCGCCAGGCACGCTGCGCCTCCAGGACGCGCGCGGCGGCCGCGCACTGGTCCGCCACCTGCGCGGGCGTCAATCCGGCGACGTCGACGGCTGCCTCGGCGAGGCGGGCGTAAAGCGGTTCGCGCGCGGCCGCGAGCTGCGCCATGCGTGCGGCGGGATCCGGACCGAGCAGCGGCCTGCCGCTGGGCGCGCGCGATGCGCAGAGGTCGGCGGGCGCCCGCAGCCAGAGCAGGTGCCCGGTGCGCCGGACCCAGTGCCGGACAGCGCGGGTGGTGACCGCGCCTCCTCCGAGCGCGATGACGGAGCGGGGGCCCTTGACCGCGGCCCGGAGCGCCGCCGCCTCGCGCGCCCGGAAGCCGGACTCCTGCTCCGCGGCGAAGATCTCCGGCACCGGCCGGCCGGCGCCGCGCTCGATCTGCTGGTCCAGATCGATGCAGGGGATGCCCAGCTTCGCCGCGAGCAGCGGTGCGACCGTGCTCTTCCCGCTGCCGGGCAACCCGCAGAGGAAGACGTGTCCCTCGAGGAGCCGTGCGCGCTGCCAGGCGCGTCGCAGCGCCGCTTGCAGCTCGTCGAGCGAGTCGCCGCCGAGCTTCTGGAGCAGGGCATCGGCCACCGCCAGCGCGACCACCGCCTCGCCGACCACCGCCGCCGCCGGGACCGCGCAGGTATCGCTCCGCTCGACGTGCGCGGCGTCGGCGGCCCCGGTCGAGAGGTCGACGCTGCGCAAGGCCGCGGGCACCGTGGCGATGGGCTTCATCGCCGCCCGGGCGACCAGCGGCTCGCCATTGGT
The DNA here is from genome assembly GCA_035635335.1 of Myxococcales bacterium. Taxonomy (GTDB): domain Bacteria; phylum Myxococcota; class Myxococcia; order Myxococcales; family 40CM-4-68-19; genus VBKO01. The sequence goes on from DASQBG010000139.1 coordinate 14,479, forward strand.
GACGCCCCCCTCCAGCCCGCCGGCGTGGTTGGTCTCGCGCAGCACCCCGCCGCCGCCGCGGTCCATCGGGTCGTGCACCTGCGAGCCGAACAGCTCCGCGTTGCGCCATCCGTCGCCCAGCTCGACGGCCTTGATGGCCGGGATGGAAGCCAGCGCGCGCGCGAGAAGGCCGTCGAGCCGCAGATCGTGCTGCGTGTAGCTGCCCAGCCCCGGCGGCAGCCCCGTCACGCGGACCTCGAAGGTGCCGCCCACCGTGTCGCGCTGCTTCTGCGCCTCCTCGATCTGGACCCGGAACGCCTCGTCCGCGGCTTCGTCGAGCGCGCGCACGGTGGACTTGTCCGCGCGCAGCGCCAGCTCGTCCGCGTCCTCGGTGGCGAAATCCAGCAGCTCGGCCGGAACGCCGGCTCGGGCGTGCGCGGTGCCGATGGAGGTCACGAACGAGCCGACGCGGACATCCAGCTCGTCGAGCATCCGGCGCACCGCGGCGGCCAGCGCCACGCGCATCGCGGTCTCACGGGCGCTGGCCCGCTCGAGCGAGTTGCGCAGGTCGCGGTGGCCGAACTTGATCGCGCCGGTCAGGTCCGCGTGCCCCGGGCGTGGGAGCGACACCTCGCGGCCGGGGTCCGCGACCGGTTCCACGGCCATCCGGTCCGCCCAGGCCTTCGCGTGATCGGCGTTCTCGATCAGCACCGCGAGCGGGCTTCCCAGGGTGACGCCGTGCCGCACGCCGGCGAGGATCCGCGGCACCTCGGGCTCGATCTTCATGCGCCCGCCGCGGCCGTATCCCAGCTTGCGCCGCTGCAGGTCGCGCTCGAGGTGCTCCGCGAGCAGCCGCACTCCCGCGGGCATCCCGTCGAGGATGCCGACCAGCGCCGGGCCGTGCGACTCGCCGGCGGTGAGGAAGCGCAGCCGGGTCATGCGAGCGCCGCCTCCCGCAGCGCGGGCAAGAGCTCGTCGAGGCGCGGGCGCGAAAGCCAGATCTCGAGCGAGGCGATGGCCTGGTGAACGAGGACGTCGATGCCGTCCGCCGCGGCGAGCCCGCGCTGCCGGACCGCCCGGACCAGCGCCGTCTCGCCCGTCGGGCCGCGATAGACCATGTCGGCCAGCGCTGCTCCGGGTGCGAGCAGCGCCGGATCGAAGGGAAGACGGTCGTCCGAAAGGCCCACCGTCGTGCAGTGCACCACCAGGGCGGCTTCCTGCAGGGCGCGCCGCGCCTCGGGTGAGTCGAGCGCTGCCGCCTGCGCGCGAGCCCCCACGGCCTGCGCGAGCGAGCGCGCGCGGTCCGCCGTGCGGTTCAGGACGGTGAGCCCTTGCGCCTGCTCCGCGAGGGCGAATGCGGCCGCGCGCGCCGACCCGCCCGCGCCGACCACCACGGCGCGCCCGGACGCGTCGATGTGCCGGGAGCGCAGCGCGCGCAGCAGACCCGGGACGTCGGTGTTGTGGCCGACCAGCGCGTCGCCGTCGCGCGCCACGCAGCTCACCGCGCCGATGCGCGTCGCGCCGAGGTGGAGGCGATCGACGAGCTGCGCGACCGCGGTCTTGTGGGGCACCGTTACGTTGAACCCGTCCGCGCCCAGCGCGCGCAGCCCGTCCACCGCGCGCTCCAGGTCCCCGGCGGGCACCCGGCTCGGCGCGTAGGCGGCGTCGATGCCCAGGAGCGCGAAGGCGCGCGCGTGGATGGCCGGTGAGCGCGAGTGCGCCACCGGATCTCCGAGCAGGACGAAGAGCTTCCGCATCAGGCCACCAGCTCCACCTCGGCCCCCAGCGAGCGGAGGAGGTCGAAGAACCCGGGGAACGAGACGTCGGCCCACTCGGCGCCGGAGATCAGCGTGGGCGAGTCGGCCGCCAGCGCCGCGACGGTGAAGGCGAGCGCGATGCGGTGGTCGTGAGCGGAGTCGATCTCGGCGCCGTGGAGGGGGCGTCCTCCCCCAGCTCCGGTGATTCGCAGGCCGTCCGGCAGCTCGGTAACCTGGGCGCCCATCGCCCGCAGGCCGCGCGCCATCTGCGCCAGGCGATCCGATTCCTTGACCCGCAGCTCGGCCGCGCCCCGGATCACGGTGGTGCCGCTCGCCACCGCGCCGAGCACGGCCAGGATGGGGACCTCATCGATCGCGCGCAGCACCAGATCTTCGTCCAGCTCGGCGCCTCGCAACCGCTGGGCGGACGCGGACAGGTCTCCGATCGGCTCGCCTCCGGGCAAGGGCTGCGCCTCGCGCTTCAGGTCGAGCTGGATGCGCGCGCCGAGGTGCGTGAGCGCGTCGAGGAACCCCGCCCGCGTGGGGTTCAGGCCGACGTGGCGCAAGGCGACGAAGCTTCCCTCGGGCGCGATCAGCGAGGCGGCCAGCAGGAACGCCGCGGAGGAGAGGTCGCCCGGCACCTCCAGCGCGACCGGAGAAAGGCGCGCCGGGCCGCGCACCGCCACCGTGGTTCCCTGCGTCGCCACCTTGACGCCCATCTGGCGTAGGAGGCGCTCGGTATGATCGCGGCTCCTGGCCGGCTCGGTGAAGCTCGTCTCGCCCTCCGCGAACAGGCCCGCGAGCAGCACCGCGCTCTTCACCTGGGCGCTGGCGACCTCGGAAGCGATCGCGCCGGCGCGGATCGCGCCGCCCGGCTCGACCACCACCGGGGGGCGCCCGGAAGCGCCGGTCCGCACGCGCGCGCCCAGCTGGCGCAGCGGCGCGGCGACCCTCTCCATCGGCCGGCGCGAAAGGGACGCGTCGCCGACCAGCGTCGCCGGAACGCCCGCGCCCGCGAGGACGCCGCAGAGCAGGCGCAGCGTCGTTCCGGAGTTGCCGCAGTCCAGATCCTCTACCGGCGCGCGCAGCCCGTGCATGCCGACGCCGTGGACGATGGCGTCGTCGGGCCCCATGTCCGGATCGCCTTCCGGCAGCGGCGCCGAGCCCGCCGGACGCGAGGGCGGCGCGAACCCCTCGGGAGCCGCAGCGTTCCACGGCGTTCCGTCGCCGCGCAGGAGTGGCACGCCCAGCTGGGCCAGGCACCGCGCCGTGGAGCGCACGTCACCGCCGGGCGCCAGGCCGGCGATGCGGCTCTCCCCTTCCGCCAGCGCGGAGAAGAGCAGCGCGCGGTGCGAGATGCTCTTGTCCCCGGGCACGCGCACGCGCTCGCCGCGGACCGGCCGGCGCAGCGGGTGGACGCGCGCCTTCATGCTCCGATCCGGTGCAGCGGGCGTCCGATGGCGCGCGCCACCGCTTCCACCTCGCGCATGAGCTGCGCGAACAGCGGCAGGTCGAGCGACTGCATCCCGTCGGAGAGCGCGCGATCCGGGTCGGGATGCACCTCGATGATCAGGCCGTCCGCCCCCGCGGCCACGGCGGCGCGCGCCATGGGCAGAACCGCCGAGCGGATCCCGATGCCGTGCGAGGGATCCACCACCACCGGCAGGTGCGAGTTCGCTTTGAGCATCGGGACCGCGTTCAGGTCGAGCGTGTTGCGCGTCATGGTCTCGAAGGTCCGGATGCCCCGCTCGCAGAGGATCACCTGCTTGTTGCCGCGCGAGACGATGTACTCGGCGGCCATGAGCAATTCCTTGATGGTGCTGCTCATCCCGCGCTTGAGCAGGACCGGCTTGCGCAGGTCGCCCACCGCCTCGAGCAGCGAGAAGTTCTGCATGTTGCGCGCGCCGATCTGCAGCAGGTCCGCCGCCTCGGCCACCTCCGGCAGCGTCTCGGTGTCCTTCACCTCGGTGACGACCTTGAGGCCCGTCTCGGAGCGCGCTTTCGCGAGCAGCTCGAGTCCCTTCCCCTTGAGGCCCTGGAAGTCGTACGGACTGGTTCGAGGCTTGTATGCGCCTCCGCGCAAGAGGCTGGCGCCGCTCAGCGCGACGCCGCGCGCGGCGCTCAGGATCTGCTGCTCGCTTTCCACCGCGCACGGGCCGGCCATCACCACCAGCTCGCGCCCGCCGATCGGCACGCCCGCGACGTCCACCACCGTATCGTCGTGCTTCACCTCGCGCGAGACGAGCTTGTAGGGCGCGGTGACCGGGATGCACTCCGCCACGCCCGGCAGCAGCCGGAAGTGCCCCGGGTCGATGGGTCCCTTGTTGCCGGTGACGCCGATCGCGGTGCGGCCGGCGCCCTCGATGGCGTGCGGCGTGAACCCCAGCTCGCGCACGCGCGCCTCGATGGCCGCCTGCTGCGCCGGGTTGATGTCGGTGTGGAGGACGATCAGCATGTAGGAGAGATACCGCAGATCCGGCGCCGTTTCCCGTGCGCGGGCGCGACCTTCAGCCTCCCAGGCGGTCCCCCGGGCGGAGCTGGTGTCCGGCCAGGTAGGCCGAGGTGGGCATCGGCCGCTTCCCTTCGGGCTGCACTTCCAAGAGGCGCCAGACGGTCCCGCTGCCGCACGACACGTCGATTCCGTCGGCGCCAGCGGCGATCACTTCGCCGGGCACGCGCCCGCCGGTCGCGAGCGGCAGGGCCGCGTGGATCTTCAGCACCTTGCCCCCGGCGCTGGTCCAGGCGCCGGGCCAGGGAGTGAAGCCGCGGCGCCGCTGGTCCAGCTCCAGCGAGGTGCGCGAGAAGTCCACCCGGCCATCCTCCCGGGTGAGCGGGGGAGCCAGCGTCGCGCGCGAGTGGTCCTGCGGGTATCGCAGCAGCTCGCCGCGCTCCAGCCTGCGCAGCGCCACGCCCAGCACCTTGGCGCCGAGCGGGGACAGCTTCCGGAGCAGCGACTCGCCGGTTTCCTCGGGCCCGATCTTGCAGGAGCGCTGCAGGCGGATGTCGCCTGTGTCCAGGCCTTCGTCCATCTGCATGATGGTGACGCCGGTGCGAGCGTAGCCGCGCGCGATCGCCCACTGCGCCGGCGCGGCGCCGCGCAACTCGGGCAGGAGCGAGGCATGCACGTTGAGGCAGCCGTGCACCGGCACGGCCAGGGCATCCGCGGGAAGGATCCGGCCATAGGCCGCAACCACCGCCACGTCCGGGGTGTAGCGGGAGAGCTCCGCCGCGAGGCGGCCCTGCTTCACCTTCTCCGGCTGCCCGACGGGGATGCGGTGGTCCAGCGCCCACCGTTTGGAGGGAGGCGCCTGCGGCTTTGCCGATCTCCCCACCGGCCGGTCGGGCTGCGCGATGACCGCGACGAGCTCTCCCACACGGACGCACGTCTCCAGGATGGGCAGCGCGAACTCCGGCGTCCCGAGGAAGACGATCCGCATCGCGGCGAGCGTATCACCCGCCGAACCGGCCGCGACGGAAGTCACAGCGGAGGTCGCCCGACCTTGGCGTAGGATGCGACCATGCGTGTTCGCGTTTGCACCCTCGCCTTGCTCCTCTGCGCCTGCCGGCCGTCCGATCCGAAGGACCCGAATACCTGGCTCAAGCGGCTCTCCGATTCCGATCCGCGCGGGCGGCAGCAGGCGGTGCAGGAGTTGCGCAAGCTGAAGGCGAGGGGGGCCGCGCCGCAGGTCGCCCAGCTGCTCAAGGACGTCATGGTGCGCGAGGAAGCGGCCACCGCGCTGCGCGACCTCGGCGGCGCCGACGAGGTGCCGGCGCTCCTCGACGCGGTGGACACCACGGTGGGCGCCGGCAGCGACACGGCGACCCGGTCCGCGAACCGCGCCAACGCCCGCATCGCGGAAGCTCTCGGGGAGATCGGCGATCCCCGCGCCGGTCCCGCCCTGCTGCGGCTGGCGCGCAGCAAGGACGAGTACGTGCGCCTCGAGGCGGTGCAGGCGCTGGGCGAGGTGAAGTTCAAGGAAGGGGTACCCGAGCTGTCGCTGCTCGTCGACGATCCGTCCGCGCCGCCGGTCCTGGTGAAGAGGGCGGTCGTGGCGCTCGGCCAGATGGGCGACCCGGCCGCCATCCCAGCCCTGCAGCACGCGCTGGTGCTGGAGCGGCAGGGCGTGAGCCTCCTGCCCGAGGCTTCCTACGCGCTCTTCCAGCTCGGACCCGCCGCGGTGGCTCCGCTCATCCGCATGGCCAGGGACGAGGATCCCGCGTACCTGAAATGGGCCCGCGAGAACAACCGCGCGCCGGCGGGCACCTACGCCAAGGCGGCGCTGGTGCTCGGGGACCTGGGCGACGCGCGCGCGGTGCCGGTCCTGCTGGAGAAGCTCCGCTACAAGGACCCCGATCCGCTGCCGGGCACCGCGCGGCTCCTCACCAACCTGGTCCGCCAGTTCGCGGCCAATGCGCTGGGGCGCCTGCGCGCCAAGGACGCCGCCGCGCCGATCCTCGCGCTGGTGCAGACCCGGGACCCGCAGGACTTCGACCTGGTCAGCTTCTGCTCCGAGGCGCTGGTCTGGATCGGCGACCGCGCCCAGGCCAAGGAGATGATGAAGCGCGCCGAGTCCGGCGACGTGCGCCTGCGGCTCGTCGTCGCGCAGGCCGCCGCATTGTTCGCAGACGAGTCCCTCCTCCAGCAGTTCGACGCGCTGGGCGCCCGGGCGCGCAAGGCGCCTCCGGCGCAGTGCGCGAGGGAGGTCGAGGCGCTGCAGATCGGCGAGGCGAAGGACAAGGCGTGCGAGCTCGTCGCCGCCCAGTTCGAGGGACCGGCGGTCGCGCTCGAGGCGGCGCACGCCTGCAAGGACTCCGCTCCGTGCTGGCTGGACAAGCTGAAGTACACCGAGCCGCTGCTCCGGGCGCGCGCCGCGTACGAGCTGGGCCGCCTGGGCGCGGGCGACGCGGTGCCGTCCCTGGTGCAGGCCGCGGGGGACCAGGACCTGCTCGCCCGGGTGGCGGCCATCCGCGCCCTCGAGTGGCTCCTCGGGGTCCCCGCTGCCCAGCCCCAGCTCAAGGTCGCTGCCGAGAAGCTCTCGGCCCAGCTCGCCGCGGAGCAGGGCCGGGTGCAATTCGTTAAAGTCAACGAAGAGTTGCGCCGGCTGCAAGCCCGCATGGCCCATCTGTGAAGCCCGCACCCGAAACTTGATACACTTTCCCGGCCTTGCCCAAGCTCATCGGCATTCCCGCCTCGCCCGGTGTCGCCATCGGGAAGGTGCACCCGATCGATCGCCGCCGTGCGCGGGTGCCGCGGTTCCACATCGCGCCCGACCAGGTGGCGGCCGAGCTCACGCGCCTCGACCACGCCGTCCGCGACAGCGTCGGGCAGCTGCGGGCGATCCGGGAGAGCCTGGGCGAGGGCGAGCAAGGCGACATCCTCGACGCGCACCGCATGATGGCCGACGACCCTTCCGCCCTGGAGGGAGTGCGTTCGCTGGTGCGGGACGAGCTGCTCAACGCCGAGTGGGCGGTGCGCCGCACCTTCCGCGACATCAGCGAAAAGCTCGGAAACGACGGCTACCTCGCGGAGAGGCGGGCGGACCTCGACGAGGTGTCCGACCGCATCATCCAGAACCTGGTCGGAGAGGCGCCCACCACCCACCTCGAGCAGCCGCCCGAGGACGCGATCGTGGTCGCCTACGACCTGCCCACGGCCGATGCGGCCGTGCTGCTCTCCGGCGGGCGGGTGAAGGGGCTGGTCACCGACTTCGGCTCGAAGACGAGCCACACCGCCATCCTGGCCCGCGCCCTGGAGGTGCCGGCGGTGGTGGGCGCGGGACAGGCGAGCGAGCTGTGCCGTGCCGGGGACTCCATCGCGCTCGACGGGAACACGGGCGAGGTCTTGATCTCCCCCGATCCCGAGGACGTGCTCCGCTTCGAGACGGCGCGCGCCGAGGCGAAGACCCGCGACGCGGCGCTGCTCGAGGAGCGCGACCTGCCGGCGGTCACCCTCGACGGCCGCCGCGTGGGCCTGTGGGCGAACATCGAGTTCCCCGAGGAGGTCCCCTCGGTGCTCGCGCACGGCGGCGAGGGCGTGGGCCTCTACCGGACCGAGTTCCTCTACCTCAACCGCGAGGAGCTGCCGAGCGAGGAGGAGCACTTCAAGGCCTACGCCAGCATCCTGCAGCAGATGGGCGACCGCCCGGTGGTGATCCGCACGCTGGACCTGGGCGGAGACAAGCTGCCCATCGGCCACCGCTCGCACGAGCCGAACCCCGCCCTCGGTCTGCGGGCCGTGCGCTTCACCCTGCGGCACCCGCAGCTGTTCCGGACCCAGGTACGCGCGATGTGGCGCGCCTCCACGCTGGGGCGGCTGCGGATCATGCTGCCGATGATCGCGGCGGTCAGCGAGCTGCGCGAGGCGAAGGCGCAGATCCACGCCATCCGGCAGGAGCTGGTGCGCGAAGGGGTGCACGTCGCCGAGCGGGTTCCGGTCGGCATCATGCTGGAGACGCCCGCCGCCGCGCTCGCCGCCGACCGGCTGGCGCGGGAGTGCGACTTCTTCTCCATCGGGACCAACGACCTCATCCAGTACGCGCTGGCCATCGACCGCGCCAACCGCGACGTGGCGTACCTCTACCGCCCGCTCCACCTCGGCGTGCTGAGGCTGGTGCAGAGCGCGGTGGAAGGCGCGAGGACGGGCGGCATCGAGATCGCCATGTGCGGCGAGATGGCGGGCGATCCCGCGTACGCGCTCGTCCTCCTGGCACTGGGGCTCGACGTGCTCTCGATGAACCCGTCGGACATCCCGCCGGTGAAGCGCGTGCTGCGATCCGCCGAGCTGCGGGACGCGCGCGAGATCCTCGAGGCGGCCATGTCGTTCAGCTCGGTCGACGAGATCGAGCGCTTCGTGGTGGAGCAGATGCGCACGCGCTTCCCCCAGCTCGTCTCCTACCCCCGGGACGTGCCCGAGCCGCGCTCCGCTCCCCGCGACGTCTCCAGCCCTCCCAAGCGCGAGGCCGGCAGCTGACCTCCCGTTTTCGCGGGCCGCGGGCCGCAAGCCGGTGATTGACTTTCGGGCCGTCCGGCGGGATTCTGCGCGCCCTGCCGCCAGCCGCATCGAGGCATCTACATATGCAACTACGCGACGCCCTGTTCAGCTCCGAGTCGGTCACCGAAGGCCACCCCGACAAGGTGTGCGACCAGATCTCCGACGCCGTGCTGGACGACTGTCTCCGGCAGGATCGCACCAGCCGGGTGGCGCTGGAGACGGCGGTGAAGACCGGCCTGGTGGTGCTGGTGGGGGAGATCACCACGCGCTGCACGCTGGACTATCCGCGCATCGTCCGACGCACGGTGGAGCGCATCGGGTACACGGACGGTTCGATGGGGTTCGACGCGAAGAGCTGCGCGGTGCTGGTCGCCGTGGAGCAGCAGTCGCCGGAGATCGCCATGGGCGTCGACGCCGGCGCCAACAAGGAGCAGGGCGCCGGCGACCAGGGGATGATGTTCGGCTACGCCTGCGACGAGACGCCCGAGCTGATGCCGCTGCCCATCGCGCTGGCGCACCGTCTCACCCGGAGGCTTTCGGAGTGCCGCCGGTCGGGGATGCCCTTCCTGCGGCCCGACGGAAAGAGCCAGGTCTCGGTCGAGTACCGCAACGGCCGTCCGCACAAGGTCCACGCGGTAGTGATCGCCGCGCAGCACGAGGACAGCGTCTCCACCGAACAGCTACGGGAGTCGGTCAACTCCGAGGTCATCGACAAGGTGGTCCCGCCGGAGCTGCGGGCGCCGGACATGAAGCGGTGGGTGAACGCGACCGGCCGCTTCGTGATCGGGGGCCCGCAGGGCGACTCGGGCGTGACCGGCCGCAAGATCATCGTCGACACCTATGGCGGGATGGGACACCACGGGGGCGGCGCGTTCAGCGGCAAGGACCCCAGCAAGGTGGATCGCTCGGCGGCCTACGCGGCGCGCTGGGTGGCCAAGACCGTGGTCGCGGCGGGCCTGGCGCGCCGCTGCGAGGTCCAGGTGGCGTACGCGATCGGCATCGCGGAGCCGGTCAGCGTCATGGTGGAGACGTTCGGCACCAACGCGGTGCCGGAGGAACGGATCGAGCGCGCGGTGCGCGAGACGTTCAGCCTCAAGCCGGCGACGATCATCAAGGACCTGGACCTCCTCCGCCCCATCTACGAGAAGACCGCCGCCTACGGCCACTTCGGCCGCAGCGAACCCGAGTTCACCTGGGAGCGGACCGACCGCGCCGACTCCCTCCGCTCCGCCGCCGGCCTCAAAGGCGCCACCACCGCCGCCTAAAAACGGTTCACGCAGAGCACGCAGAGGACGCCGAGGAAAAGATGAATACAAGTCTCTGCGGGCTCCGCGTGCTCTGCGTGAACGTAGTTTTGCCTGAAGTAGTTGGCCTGAAGGGATGGAATCGATGGCTGTTGCCAAGTTGAAGAGGCCGCACGATGTCAAGGACCTGAAGCTGGCCGAGAAGGGGCGTGGGCGGATCGAGTGGGCCTCGCGGTCCATGCCGGTCCTGGCCAGCATCCAGGAGAGGTTCCGCAAGCAGAAGCCCCTCAAGGGCGTGCGCGTCTCCGCCTGCCTGCACGTGACCAGTGAGACGGCGCACCTCATGCAGACCCTGGAGGCAGGCGGCGCGGACATCACCTTGTGCGCCTCGAACCCGCTCAGCACCCAGGACGACGTGGCCGCGGCGCTGGTCGAGGAGGGCATCTCCACCTTCGCCATCAAGGGCGAGGACCGGAAGACCTACTTCGAGCACATCCGGGCGGCGCTCGATCACCGGCCGCAGATGACCATGGACGACGGCTGCGATCTGGTGAGCGCGCTCCACTCCGACCGGCGCGAGCTCCTGAAGAACGTGATCGGCGGCACCGAGGAGACCACCACCGGCGTCATCCGGCTGCGCGCCATGGAGCAGTCCGGCACGCTCGCCTTCCCGGTGATCAGCGTCAACGACGCGCTCACCAAGCATATGTTCGACAACCGCTACGGCACCGGCCAGTCGACCCTCGACGGCATGGTGCGCGCCACCAACCGGCTGCTCGCGGGCTCGGTGTTCGTGGTGCTCGGCTATGGGTGGTGCGGCCGCGGCCTGGCCCTGCGCGCGAAGGGGATGGGCGCGGACGTGGTGGTCACCGAGATCGACCCGCTCAAGGCGCTGGAAGCGACCATGGACGGATACCGCGTCATGACCGGCCTGGAGGCGGCGAAGGTCGGCGACTTCTTCTGCACGGTCACGGGGAACACGAGCGTCCTGGCCCAGGAGCACTTCGAGCGCATGAAGGACGGCGCCATCGTCGCGAACAGCGGTCACTTCAACGTCGAGATCGACATCGCTTGGCTTGCGAAGAACGCGAAGAAGCGCACCGTGCGCGAGTTCGTCGACGAGTACACGCTCAAGAACGGGCGCCGGATCGCGGTGCTCGGCGAGGGCCGGCTCATCAACCTGGCCAGCGCCGAGGGCCATCCCTCGAGCGTCATGGACATGAGCTTCGCCAACCAGGCGCTGTCCGCCGAGCACATGGCCAAGCACGGCAAGAAGCTGGAGAAGAAGGTCTACCCGGTTCCCGCCGAGATCGATCGCGAGATCGCGCGCCTCAAGCTCCGGTCGATGGGCGTGAAGATCGACAAGCTGACACCCGAGCAGGAGAGGTACCTGGCATCGTGGCAGGAGGGGACGTAAACAACCTCCCCCATGTCCGTACTGCAAGCCATCGTCCTCGGCATCGCGCAGGGCCTCGCGGAGTTCCTGCCGATCTCCTCCAGCGCGCACCTGATCCTGGTTCCCTGGCTGTTCGGCTGGCAGGACCCGGGGCTCGCCTTCGACGTCGCGCTGCACTGGGGCACCCTGGTCGCCGTGCTCTGGGTCTTCTGGCGCGACTGGATCCGGCTCCTCCGCGCCGGCGCGGCGAGCATCCTGGATCGGCGCATCGGAGACGACCCCGACCGGCGGCTGTTCTGGGCGCTGGTCGTCTCCTCCATCCCGGCCGCGGTGGTCGGGAAGCTCTTCCACGAGACGGTGGAGGAGACGGTCCGCTCTCCGCTGATCATCGCGGGGACGATGTCGGTGATGGGCATCGTGCTCTGGATCGCCGATCGGCGCGGAGCAAAGAACCGGCCGGAAGGAGACATGCGGATTCCGGAGGCACTCGGGATCGGCGTGGCCCAGGCGTTCGCGCTCGTGCCGGGAGTGTCCCGATCCGGTTCCACCATCAGCGTGGGCCTCTTCCTGGGATTCACGCGCGAGGAGATCGCGCGGTTCAGCTTCCTCATGTCCACGCCCATCATCTTCGGGGCGGGAGCGCTCAAGCTGCCCCACATGCTGCGCGAGATGCATGCCGGGACCAGCCACGTCGGGCCGGGGGCGCTGCTTGCCGGGCTCGTCGCTTCCGCGGTGGTCGGCGTGCTCGTCATCCGCTGGTTGCTGGCCTGGTTGCGCACACGGACCTACAATGTCTTCGTCGTCTACCGGCTGCTCGTGGCCGTGCTCATCGTGGCGCTGTGGCTGTCGGGAAAGCGATGAGCGAACGGGCGCCGACGCTCGCGCAGATCCGGCGCGCGCTGGCGCGGCACCGGCCGCGAAAATCGGAGGAGACCTTCCGCCCCGCCGCGGTGCTCGTCCCGCTGCTGCCGCGCCCCGAGGGACTGCACGTGCTCTTCACCGAGCGCAGCAAGGAGCTTCGCTCGCACGCCGGGCAGATCAGCTTTCCCGGCGGCGGCATCGACTCCGGAGACGCGGATGCGCGCGCCGCGGCGCTGCGCGAGGCGCGCGAGGAGGTCGGCCTCGACCCGCGGCACGTCGAGGTCATCGGCCAGCTCGACGACTGCCCCACCTTCGTGACCGGCTACGTCATCCTGCCGGTCGTCGGCGTCGTCGATCCGCTCGCGTTCACCGCGGCGGGGCGCTACCCGTGGACGCCGAGCTCGGCCGAGATCGCCGAGCTGCACGAGCTTCCGCTGGACGCGTTCATGGACCTGGGGAACCGGCGCGTCGAGGAGCGCCTGCGCGAGGGGGTTCCCTATGACCTGACCTGGTACACGGTGGGCGGCACGACCGTCTGGGGCGCGACGGCGCGTATCCTCCGCCAGCTGATCGAGATCGCGAATGCGCCCGTGGAGGCATCGTGAGCACGCACGCGGTGCTGCTGGCCGGCGGCAGCGGGACGCGGTTCTGGCCGCTCTCGCGCGCGCGGAGGCCCAAGCAGTTCCTCGAGCTGGTCACCGGCCGCACCCTGCTGGCCGACACGTATGCGCGGGTCGCGCCCCTCTGCGGGCCCGAGCGCGCCTGGGTGGTGTGCGGACGCGACCACGAAAGCGCGGTCCGCCGCGAGCTGCCGGAGCTTCCTGTGCCGCACCTCCTGGTCGAGCCGGCGGCGCGCAACACCGCGCCGGCGATCGGCCTCGCGGCCGTGCGCGCCCTGCGCGAGGATCGCGACGCCGTGCTGCTGGTGCTGCCGAGCGACCATCACATCGCGCATCCCGACCGGTTCCGGCAGGCCCTGCAGACCGCGGCGCGAGTCGCGGAGCAGGGTGACCTGGTCACGCTCGGGATCCGGCCGACCCGCGCGGAGACCGGCTATGGCTACCTCCGGCGCGGCGGCGAGCGCGGGCCCGGCGTGTTCGCCGTCGAGGCTTTCGTGGAGAAGCCCGACGCGGCGACCGCCCGGAGCTACCTGCAAGACCCGCGGTATTCGTGGAACGCGGGCATCTTCGTCTTCCGCGCCGACGCGCTGCTGGAGGCGCTGCGCCGGCACTTGCCGGCGGTGCACGAGGGGCTGCAGCAGATCGCCGCCGACGAGGCGCGCGCGGGCGAGATCTTCCCGCTCCTCCCCTCGATCAGTATCGACTACGGCGTGCTGGAGCCGGAATCGTCGAGCACGCGCCGGATCGCCCTGGTCGCGGCCGACGAGCTGGGCTGGAGCGACGTCGGCTCCTTCGCCACGCTGCCGGAGGTGCGCGAGTTGGATGCGCGCGGCAACGCGCTCAGCGGCGACGCGCTCGCGGTCGATTGCGCGGATTGCGTGGTGCTCTCCGAGGGCGGGCGCCTGGTAGCGGTGCTGGGGCTTTCGGGCGTGTGCGTGGTCGACGCCGGCGATGCCCTGCTGGTGGTGCCGCGCGACCGCGCCCAGGACGTGCGCGCGGTGGTCGAGGCGCTCAAGGCGCGAGGACGCGGCGACAAGCTGTAGACGGAGGCCGGCATGGCGATTCCTACACACGTCTTTCGCGAGTACGACATCCGGGGCCTCACCTCGACGGAGCTGACCCCGGAGTTCGCCGAGGCGCTCGGACGCGGCTTCGCCGCCTATCTCTTGCAGAAGTGCCCGGGCGCGCAGAGCATCGCCCTCGGCCGCGATCACCGCACCTCCAGTCCGGGTCTCGCGCAGGCCTTCTCCCGCGGCGTGCGCTCGCGCGGGGTCGACGTCTGGTCGATCGGGATCGTCCCCACCCCGCTCACCTACTTCGCCGCGAATACGTTGCCGGTGGACGGCCTGTGCATGATCACCGGCTCGCACAACCCGCCCGAGTACAACGGCTTCAAGGTCGGCATCGGAAAGTCGACCCTGGCGGGTCCGGAGGTGCAAGAGCTCAAGCAACACGTGCTCGCTCAGGAGCCCGGCGGCGCCGCGCATCCCGGCCACGAGAGCGAGCTCGAGGTCGTCACTCCGTACCTGCACTTCGTCACGCAGACCCTCGAGTGCGCGCGCCGGCTGAAGGTCGTGGTCGATGCCGGGAATGGCACCGGCGGCGTCGTCGCGCCCCGGCTCCTGCGCGCGCTGGGGCACGAGGTGGTCGAGCTGTTCTGCGACCTCGACGGCACGTTCCCCAACCACCACCCCGACCCGACCGTTCCCGAGAACCTGCGCGATCTCCAGGAGAAGGTGCGAACCACGAATGCCGATCTGGGGATCGCGTTCGACGGGGACGCCGATCGCGTCGGCGCGGTCGACGAGAAAGGGAACATCCTCTGGGGCGACCAGCTGATGATCCTCTTCGCGCGCGATCTGCTCCCCCACCATCCGGGCGCGGCCATCATCAGCGAGGTGAAGTGCTCGCAGACGATGTACGACGACATCGAAGCGCGAGGCGGGCGCGCCATCATGTGGAAGGCGGGGCATTCGCTCATCAAGGCGAAGATGAAGGAGGAGCACGCGCTGCTGGCCGGCGAGATGAGCGGCCACATCTTCTTCAAGCACCGCTATTACGGGTACGACGACGGCATCTACTCGGCCGCGCGCCTCCTCGAGCTCCTGGCCCGCGCCGGCCGGCCGCTCTCGCGCATGCTGGACGGCATCCCCAAGACGTTCTGCTCGCCGGAGATCCGCAAGGATTTCCCCGAGGAGAAGAAGTTCCAGGCGGTCGAGCGCGCCAAGGAGAAGCTGCGCAAGGTCGGCCGCACCATCGAGGTCGACGGCGTCCGCGTGGTGGTGCCGGGCGGCTGGGGCCTGATCCGCGCCTCGAACACGCAGCCGCTGCTGGTGCTGCGCTGGGAGGCGCAGAGCGAGGAGAAGATGGCCGAGCTGCAGCGCCTCATCGAGGGGACCGTGGAGGAGGTGCGGAAGGAGCTGCAAGCCTGATAAGCTCGGGTTGCGATGAAGGCGCGCGACGAGGTTTGCGTCGGCGTCGACCTGAGCGGCAGCAACGTGCGGGCCGCGGTGGTCGATGCGGCGGGCCACGTCCTCGGGCAGGAACGGCACCGGGTGCTCTCGAAGGAGCCGCCCCAGGTGGCGGAGGCGGTGGTGCGCGCCGCCAAGACGGCGTGCGGCGCGGCGGGGCTGCCGTTCGGGGAAGTGCGCGCGCTCGGAGTCGGCGTCGCCGGGCAGGTAGAGAAGGGCAGCGGGATCGTCGTCTCCGCCCCGGGCCTTGGATGGAAGGACGTCCCGCTGCAGAAGCTCCTGCAGGCGCGCGCCTCCAAGCTGCCGATGACGCTCGCCGGCGATCTCGCCGCCGCGGCCTGGGCGGAGCGCGTGGCCGGCGCGGGCAAGGGCGCCGACGACCTCCTGGTGGTGCTGGTCGGCAGCACGGTCGGCGCGGGGATGGTCGTCTCCGGCAAGCTGCACGAGGGCACGAGCGGCGCCGCGGGGGAGCTGGGCCACGTCAAGGTGCACCCCAACGGGCGCCTCTGCGCCTGCGGGCAGCGCGGGTGCCTCGACGCCTATGCGAGCGCGCCGAGCCTCGCCGCGTGGGCGCGCGACGACTTGCGCATCGCAGCCGCGGCAGCGCGCGCGAGCGGAAAGCAGCCCGGCATCGGGCGCAGGCTCCTCGACCACGCCGGCGGCGATCCCGAGCGGATCACGGCCGCCGCGATGGAGCGGGCCGCGCACGAGGGAGACGAGCTGTCGAACCGGCTGCTCGACGAAGCGGCGAGGCTCCTCGGCCAGGCGGTGGCGAACCTGGTCATCGCGCTCAACCCGGAGCGCTTGCTGCTGGGCGGAGGCCTGCTGTCGAGCTCGCCGCGGATGCGCCGCACCGTCCTCGAGGCGGTCGAGCAGAACCTCTCCGGCGCCGCCCGCGCCGCCCTGCAGATCGGCACGCCCGCGCTCGAGGAGGACGCCGCCGTCGTCGGCGCCGCGCTGATCGCCCGCGAAGCCCTGTTGCGCTAGTCGCCGCCGCCAGTCACCGTGCCTGGGGCGGGACTGCGCTTTTTGGAGAACCGGTCAGGCGGCGCTGCGCTTTCTCACTCCGACTTCTTCTCGTCGGAGACGATCTTGCCGCGGGCGTCGCGGACGATCGTCTCCTGCGTCTTGCTCTTCCGGTCCTTGTCGCTGCCCGGCTCGTCGTGCGAGCGGGCCACCTCGCGGGTGGTGGTGGTGCCGCCTTGCGCGTTGCGCCGCGTCTCGCTGACGACCTTGCTCTCGTCCTTCACGTCGCCCCGGGCGGTCTCCTTCATTTCGCTGCGCTCCTCTTCGGTCCTCGTGGTTCCGTCCGCCCGCGTCTCGCTCTTGCGGCGCAGCTCGGACCTGGACGGTGTCGCGCGCCTGCCCGCCGTCTTGCGCTCCGACTTCTCGACGTGGTCGGGATCCCAGTGGCCCTGGGCCTTGGCGTGTTCGTCGGGCGAAGCCGACCGGCGGTCGTCAGCGCCGCCCTTCACGTCCGTGGATGGAGCGGGCTGCTGCTGGTCCGCTCGCGCGGGCAGCGCCCCGACCAGCAGGGCCGCTGCTCCAGAGAGGATTCGGTACATGTGGACCTCCGTGTCGGACGGGAGCCTTTGAACGGACGCGCGTGCCTACAAGAGGCGGGCGTTCCTCCCCGCGCCGGCGCGGCGGGCGAGCGGGCGTTCCTCCCCGCGCTGGGGCGGCGGGCGAGCGGGCGTTCGTCAGTCCAGCACGAAGTGCAGCACGTACGTGATGGTGGTGGCGACCGGCTGGCCTCCCACCTTTCCCGGTCGGAACCGGAACTGCCGGATCGCGCGCGCGCCGGCGGCGCCGAGCCCGGCGCCCGGATCTCCGATCACGTCGACCTTGGCCAGCGAGCCGTCCGCATCGATGAGCAGGCGCAGCACCACGTCGCCTTCGACGCCGCGCTGCCGGGCCGCCTCCGGGTAGAAGGGCCGCAACGACTCCGGCCGGCCTTCGACCGAGGGCAGCTCGTTCACCTGCGAAGCGGCTACGTAGCGCTCCGCCTTGTACGGCTTCGCCTCGGCCGGGTCCTTCGCCGTGCGCGGGGGCTGACCGTACAGCGTGTTCCCGGCCGACACGGCGAAAGAGCCTCCTTGCGAGGTCGACTCCAGGGTGATCCCCGGCAGCACTACCGGCTCCTGGGCGGGCGGCGGCGCCTCGCGCGAGGGCGGCGGAGGGGCCGCGGAAGGCAGCAAAGGTTGCGTCCGCGCCGGCGGCGGCGGCAGGTCCTGGGCCGGGCGCTTGGCGGCGCGCGCGACCTTCATCGGCACGGGCTCCGGAGGCGCGGGCGGCGGTGGCGCGGGCTTCTCGACCACCGCCACCTCGAGCGGCCGCGAGGCCGGCGCGGGACGTGGCAGCGGCGCGCGGCCGAGCAGGACGACGAGGGCGGCGTGCAGGAGGAGCGACGCTCCGAAAAGCCAGCCGATGCGCGCAGCGCTCTGCTCCGCCCTGTCCATCAGCGTGCCGCGGGCTGCTCCGCCTCGATCTGGATGGCGAACTTGCTCACTCCGGCTCCCTTGAGGACGTCGAGCAGGTGCATGACCACGCCGTGCGAGGCGCTCTTGTCGGCGCCCACGATCGCCTGCACTTCTTCGCCCTTGTCGCGCGCCTGCCGGACGGCGGACACCAGGCCGGCGTCGTCCGTCTCCGCGCCGTTCAGGTACGCCTTCCCTTCCTTGGTCACCACCAGCGCGAACGTCTTGTTCACCGTCTCGCCGCCGTGTGCGGCGCGCGGCAGCTCCACCTCGATGGTCTGCTTCACGATGTAGGTGGCCGTGACCATGAAGATGATCAGGAGCACCAGCGTGATGTCCACCAGCGGCGTCACGTTGATGCCGGTGATGGAGTCCTCGTCGTCCTGGCCCTGGCCCGCCATCCGGAGTGCATCCCACAATGTCCGCGCGGTGAAAAGCGTAGCTCTTGCGGCGGCTACTAGACGGCCTTCCCGTTCGCGCGGGCCACGTGCAGCCCCGCAGCGATCGCGTTGCCGAGCGACTGGGAGCGGCCGACGACCCGTTTCAGCAGGCGCTGGTAGACGTTGTAGGCCATCACCGCGGGGATGGCGACGGCGAGGCCGACGGCGGTGGCGACCAGCGCCTCGGAGATTCCGGCCATCACCGTCGACGCCCCCGCCGCGGCGGCGGGGTGCGCCGCCAGATCGGCGAAGGCGCTCATGATTCCCAGCACGGTGCCGAGAAGGCCGATGAACGGGGCGTTGTTCCCCAGCGTGCCGAGGACGAAGAGCCACCTCTCGTACTCGAGGCGGCGCCGGTCGATGGTCGAGGCGACAGCCTTCTCCACCGCTTGCTGCCCGCTCCCGGCCACGCGCGCGGCGACCCGCACCACCTCGGCTTCCATCGCATCGCCCTCGGCGAGCTGCGCCGCCTTGTCCAGCGATCCGTCCTGGCACAGGCGCAAGAGCTCGGGGAAGCGCTTGGACATGCGCCGCTGCCCGAAGTAGAGCCCGCGCTCCAGCATGACGGTGACGGAGAGGACCGACAGCCCCACCAGGAGCCACAGCACCCATCTGGCCCCGAGCAACGCGAAGGCCAGCAGCCGTTGCTCGATCACCGCGCCTCCCCGGGGTCGAAGGCGCCGACCGACTTCGCCACGCGCAGCGCCGCGAGCTGGACCGCGAGCCGCTGCTGGATGGCGGTCTGCTCGCTCTGGAAGAGCGCGCTCTCGGCGTCGGAGACCTCTACCTGCGTGGCGGTGCCCGCCTCGAACTGCGCGCGGACCAGTTGCTCGTTCTCGCGCGCGTAGAGGAGCGTCTGCTCCGATTGGGTGCGCAGGGCCCGCGCCGACTCGAGGTCCAGGCGGGCGCGCCGCAGCTCGTCCTCGATGCGCGCCGACTGGCCGCGCTCCTGGGACCGCGCTTCCCGGGTGCGGCTCTCGGCGTCCTTGAGCGCCACGTAGCGCAGGCCTCCGTCGTAAAGGGGCAACGTGAGCGCCAGGGTCAGCGCCCAGGTGAGGTTGTGGGCCAGGAAATCCGGTTGGCTGTTGTAACGGCCGGCGGCGTTGAACGCCAGGGTGGGAAGGAACTGCGCCCACGCATCCGTCTTGAGTCGCGCGGCGATCTCGAGGTTGGCCCGTGCCGCAGCCATCTCCGCGCGATCCCGCAGCGCGCGCTCGAGCAGCTCGCTCAGGTCGCCGCGGATCTCGGGCGGCGGCTCGCGGGGCGCCTCCAGCTCGAAGGCGGTGTCGCGCCGGCCGGTGAGCTGCGCCAGCTGGCTCTTGGTGGCGGCGTAGCTGTAGGACGCGCGGCGCACTTCCTCGTCGGCGCGCAGGACGTCGACGCGCGCCCGTACCGAGGCGGAGCGCTGGATCTGTCCCGCCTCGAAGCGCGCCTGCGCCTCGATGGCGTGGTCGCGCGTGTTCTCGGCGGTGCGGAAGGCCACTTTCGCAAGCTCCAGCAGCTGGACTCCGGAGTAGTACGAGGAGGCCACGGCGAGCAGCAGCTCCTGCCTCTGCTGCGCCTCGTCCAGGCGGGCGACGTCGACGCGTTGCCAGGCGGTGGCGATGGCAGGAAAGACGCGGCCGTTGAAGACCGGAATCTGAAGACCGAGCGCTCCCGCGACGGTATTGGGGCTGCCTTCCACCGTTTCGAAAAAGGGGACGCCGCCGGCGGGGGCCGCGTGGGGGATGAAGACCGGTTGCCCGGCCGAGTTGTGCGTATAGCTGCCGGTACCCGTCAGCGTGGGCTTCACCTGCGCCCAGGCACGGGAGACTTCGTTGCGCGCCTGCACCACCCGCTCCCAGAGGACCTTCAACTCGGGCGAATTCTCCCGCGCGAGGGCCAGCGCCATGGGCAGGGGCAGCACCGGACCTTCGGGCGGCGGCAACGGCGGCGGCGGGCCCAGGTCCGCGATCAGCGCGCGCGCTTTCGACTGGATGACCGTGGTCGGCAACTGCTGCGCTGTGGCGGCGATGAGCAGGACGACGGTGCTGCGGACCAAGCTCCCTCCAGCCTGGCCTCTCCGGCCAGCAGCCGCCGCGGAAATTCAGCGAAGGTCTTTGCGATGTCAACCAGGAAGCGCCACGCCGGCCGCGCGCAGGCACTTCCGCGCCAGCGAGGAGAGGCCCAGGGCGGGAAGATCGGTCGGGCGCGCCCAGCGCAGACCGTCGGGCGGGGTCGCCGTGCGGCTGCGGCCCCTGAACAGCAGCACCCGGAGGTCGCGGTGCGTGAGGACCTGCCGCACCTCTCCGCACGCGTCGAGCCGCGGCTGGCCGGGGATCCCGCACGCCTCCAGGGCGCCACGCAGCGCGCTGGCCACGTCGTCGCCGCGCACCTGGGCCGAAGGAAGGTCCCACATCCCGGCGAACAGCTCGCCGTCCTCGCGCCGGCGCAGCAGCACGGCGCCGTCTCGCCGGAGCAACGCGGGCGCCGCCCAGATCAGCACCGGCCTGGTCTTGCTGCGCCGCCTTCGCGGGAGCTCGTCGGTGTCGCCGCTCCGTCGCGCGCCGCACCCCGGGGAGAGCGGGCATTCGCCGCAGCGAGGGTTTCGAGGGCTGCAGACCGTCGCGCCCAGCTCCATCAAGGCCTCGTTGAACTCGCCCGCCCGGCTCGCGGGGAGGAGCTGCGGAGCGACCCGCCAGGCGCGCTCGCGCGCCTCGGCCGCGTCTCCAGACAGCCGCAGGACGCGCGCCAGCACGCGCGCGACGTTGCCGTCGACCAGGGCAACCTGCTCGCCGAAGGCGAGGCTGGCCACCGCAGCCGCCGTGTACGGTCCGAACCCGGGCAGCTGGCGGAGCTCGGAGGCGGACCGCGGCAATCCGCCGAGCGCCGCCGCGGCGCGCGCGGCCCGGTGCAGGTTGCGCCCCCGCGCGTAGTAGCCGAGCCCGCTCCAGAGGGCGAGCACCTCGTCCTCGCTCGCCGCCGCCAGCGCCGCGAGCGTCGGAAAGCGTTGCAGGAAGCGCCGGTAGTACGGGACCACCACCTCGACGCGCGTCTGCTGCAGCATCACCTCGCTGAGCCACACCCGGTACGGGTCGCGGCGGGGCTCGCGCCAGGGCAGGTCGCGCCGGGCACGCGCGAACCAGGGCAGGAGCTCCGTGAAAAGCGTGCTAGGAGTACGCAACCTTCGCCTCCCGGAGGAATCCTGAAGTGAAGCGCATCCGCGTGCACAGCGTCGAGCAGTACGTGGCCGAGATCGGGCCGCTCATGAAGCAGGGCCTGCCGATGTACCGGGCCGACGAGGTCGAGCACGGCCTGCTCGGGGTGGGCTTTGCCGGGGCGGACACCGAGGTGCTCATCTCCATCGAGGAATTCAAGGCGACCGGCGACCTCGTCAAGTACGGCGAGCTGATCGAGCCCTACGAGCCCGAGGGGAAGAAGAGCCAAAAGGTCAAGGCGGAGAAGGCGGAGAAGAGATAGGCCTCACCTGCGGGTCGCCAGTTCGACGTCCTCGGCGGTGCGCGGGATTGCCTGGGTCAGGTTCTCGTGGCCGCCCTCGGTGACGAGGATGTCGTCCTCGATGCGGATGCCCAACCCGCGCAGCTCCTGGGGAGCCTTGTCGTCGTCCGGCGCCACGTACAGCCCGGGCTCCACGGTGAACACCATTCCCGGCTCCAGCTTCCGCGGTCCTCCGTCCGAGCCGCGGTAATTGCCGGCGTCGTGCACGTCGAGTCCCAGCCAGTGGCTGGTGCGGTGCATGTAGTAGCGCCGGAACGAATTGTCCTTGATGAGCTGATCGACGTCGCCCGACAGGAGTCCCAGCTTCACCATGCCTTCGGTGAGGATGCGTACCGCCCCGTCGTGGAGCGCATCGAGCGTCGCGCCCGGACGCGCGGCGGCGATGGCGTGGTCCGCCGCCGACAGCACCAGCGAGTACGCCGCGCGCTGGGCCGGCGTGAACCGCCCGGAGGCGGGGAAGGTGCGGGTCACGTCGGCGGTGTACAGGTCGACCTCGGCTCCCGCGTCGATCAGCACCAGCTCGCCTTCGCGCACCGGGTCCGCATTGTCGTTGTAGTGGAGCACGGTCGCGTTGGCGCCGGCGGCGACGATCGGATAGTAGCCCCAACCTCGCCCTCCGCCGCCGCGGAACTCGCGCTCGAGCAGCGCCTGCAGCTCGTACTCGTGCGACCCGGGCCGGCCCGCTCCCATCGCCGCGAGGTGCGCCTTGCGCGTCAGCTCGACCGCCTTGCGCAGCGCGCGCAGCTCCTCGGGCGATTTGTGCAGCCGCAGCTCATGGACGATCTGGCCCGGGTCCTCCATGCGCGGCGGCGCCGCGGCCCCGGCGCGCGAGCGCATCCGCAGCGCCTGCAGCGTTCGCGCGATCCGCGCGTCGAACGCCGGGTCGACGGCGCCCAGCCGGTAATAGAGGGTCCGCGCCGATCCGAGCAGGGGGGGCAGCTCCTTGTCCAGCTCGTCCACGGTGAATGCCTGGTCCGCGCCGAAGGAGGCCTTCGCGCCTTCCACGCCGGCACGCCGTCCGTTCCAGATCTCGCGCTCCCGGTTTCGGGGGCGGACGAACAGCGTGAGCGGCTTCCCGTCGGTGGAGAGGACCGCGACCGCCTCCGGCTCCTCGAAGCCGGTCAGCCAGAACAGGTCGGAGTCGGCGCGGTAGGGGTACTCGACGTCGTTGTTCCGGGTAGCCACCGGAGTCGCGGGAAAGACGGCGACCGAGGGACCGGGCGACAGCTCGCGCATCCGCCGGAGGACCTCGGCGCGTCGGGACTGGAAGATCTCGGGGGGAAAGGCGGGGGTGGTCGCCATCGGAAGAGCTCCTCCCGGGTCTGGATTGCCCCGGCGCGGCCGCTTGCGCAAGCGCTTTCGCGCGACGGGGTGTAGAAGAGGCGGGGCGAGGCCTATCTTGCCTTGCGAACGAGCTTTGACGGGAGCGGCCATGGCCGAGCAGAAGGCGCTGTCCAGCGAGGCGGAGATCAAGGCAGCGCTCGAGGAGCTACCCGGCTGGAAGCAGCAGGGAAAAGCGATCGCGAAGACCTACGATCTCAAGGGGTTCAAGGCGGCGATGGCCTTCACCGGCACCGTGGGCGAGCTGGCGGACCGCGCCGACCACCACCCGGACATCCTCATCCAGTACTCGAAGGTGACCGTGACGCTGTGGAGCCACGACAAGGGCGGGGTCACCGATCGCGATCTGCGGCTGGCCCGGCAGATCGAGGCCGCCGCCAAGGACCAGCTCGCGTAGTACGCTGCCGCGCATGGTGGCGTGGCACGAGCTCCCCGACCCGCAGTTGCTCGCGCAATGCGAGGTGCAGGCGCACCGGGCCGGTGGGCCCGGCGGGCAGCACCGCAACAAGGCGGAGACTGCGGTGCGCCTCGTGCACCTGCCGACCCGCGTCGCCGCGGAGGGCAAGGATCAGCGTTCGCGCGGGCAGAACCTGTCCGCGGCGCTCGAGCGGCTGCGCGAGAAGCTGGCGCGGCGGGCATACCGGCCGCCGCCCCGGCACAAGACGCGGCCGAGCCGGGCGGCGAAGGAGAGGAGGATGGAGGAGAAGAGGAGGGCGGGGGAGAAGAAGAAGGGACGGAGGTGGGCGGAGTGAGCTGGGCGGCCGTGATCGCCGCGGTGGGGGCGATCAGTGCGATGGCGACAGCGACGGCGACAACGACTGCGACAGCGACAGCGACAGCGACAGCGACAACGACAGCGACAACGACAGCGACAACGACAGCGACAACGACAGCGACAACGACAGCGACAGCGACAGCGACAGCGACAGCGACAGCGACAGCGACAACGACAACGACAACGACAGCGACAACGACAACGACAGCGACAGCGACGCCGACAGCGACACCGACTGCGACGGCGACACCGATTCCGACAGCGACTGCGACAGCGACACCGACACCGATTGCGACAGCGACACC
>DASQBG010000140.1:0-17797 GCA_035635335.1 Myxococcales bacterium
GTGTGGCGCTCCGCGGACGAGCCGATCACCGTGGTCGCGGTCGATTCGGCGGAGAAGATCGAGAAGGCGCTCCCCTATCTCGATCGCATGGTAGGCAGCGGGCTGGTGGCCATCTCGGACGTCGACGTCATCCTCTATCGCGAGACGACCTGAGCGCGACTGGACCGCGCCCCACCTGCGCGATACAGGCGGCCTCGAATGGACATCCCGCGCCAGGGCGAGATGCTCGCGAACAGGGTGCGCAAGAACTTCCGCCGGCTTCACCGGGCGTTCGAGCGTGAAGGCGTCGGCGCCTTCCGCATCTACGACTGGGACGTGCCCGAGATCCGCGCCGCGGTCGACTGGTACGAAGGCCACCTGGTGGTGGCGGAGTACGAGCGGGCGCAGACGCGGGAGTCGCCGGGATGGCTGGAAGCGATGGGCACGGCCGCGGCCGCCGCGCTCGACGTGGCCCCGGGACGCGTCCATCTGAAGCGGCGGCGCACGCGCCCGGCGCGCGGGCAGCGCTACGAGCGGCTCGGCCGCGCCGGGCAGCGCCTCGCGGTACGCGAACGCGGACTGCGCTTCTCGGTGAACCTGGACGACTTCATCGACACGGGCCTGTTCGCCGATCACCGCGACACCCGCGCGCGCATCCGCGCCGAGGCGGACGGGGCCGAGCTCCTCAACCTGTTCGGCTACACGGGGACCTTCACCTGCGCGGCGGCGGCCGGCGGCGCCCGGCGCACGGTGACGGTGGACACTTCGGAGGCGTACCTCGCCTGGGCGCGCGAGAACTTGCAGCTCAACGGCCTGGCAAGCGAGCGCCACGAGCTGGTGCGTGAGGATGCGCGCGACTTCCTCGCGCGGGCGGGTCGCCGCTTCTCGCTCTGCGTGCTGGATCCGCCCTCGTTCTCGACCCGAACGGGCGCCCCGCCATTCGACGTGCAACGTGACCATCGGGCGCTGATCGAGAGCGCGCTCGCGACGCTCCTGCCCGGAGGCGTGCTCTACTTCTCGACCAACCACCAGCGCTTCGAGCCGCGGTTGGAGGGCTTGCGCGCGACCGAGATCACCCGCGAGACGGCTCCCCCGGACTACCGGCGGATCCCCCACCGTTCCTTCCGCATGGTCAACGCGTGAGCAGCCGCCGCTGCTCCTCGGCAATGGCGATCGAGACCCAGTAACGCGCGGCCGCCAGATCTTCGTTCCGGACCGCGACGCGCGCGTTCCGCAGGGCGTTCTCCACCGGAGCGGGCAAGGAGCCCGACACGGACTCGAGAATGTCGAGGGCGCGATAGTCGCCGAACGCGAGCTGCTCTTGCGCCGCGGAGAGCGCCGCCACCGCGTCCTGCTCTCGGGCCTTGGCCTCCAGCGCAGCCAGCTCCTCCGCCTGCCGGCGCGCCTGCTCCTGCGCGAGCCGCTGGCGGAGCGCGGCGACTTGCAGGTTCAGCACCTCGAGCTCTTGCGTCTGCGCGTCGGAGCGCGAGCGGGCCAGCTCCTGCTCGAGCCTGGCGACACGCTCGCGCAGCCGTTCCACCTCGTCGGCGCGCGCGCCGCCGTCGGCCTGCACGCCCGCGTCGGCCTGCACGCCCGCGGCGGCCGGCGCGCCCGCGGCGGCCTGCGAACCCGCATCGGCCTGGGAACTTCCGCGGTCGGGACCGGTATCGGCCCCCGCATCGGCGCGGAGCCGGCCGGGCGTGTCGCCCAGGTAGACGGTCCCTCCGTCGCCGGGCCGTGGAAAGCGCAGTGGCGCGTCGGGCGCGCGCGCGGCCGCCGCCGGAGCTCGGCGGAGTCCGGCATCCGCCTGCCCGCCGCCGTTGGCATCGGCACCCGGGTCCCGAGCCGCGCTGGCGCCCGCATCGGCCGCGCCCGCAGTGGCGCCCGACCCGGGTCCGCCGTCCCCTTGGAGCTGGACAGCGGCGATCACCGCGCCCAGGCCGGCGAGACCGGCGAACAGTCCCTTGACCATGCGCGTAGTGTGCGACCACCGCGGGCCATACGCAGCAGCGGCGGGCGCCCGCGCGCAAGGGAGGCGATCAGGCGGGCGGAGGCACCGGGAGCGCCGGCTCGCTGTGCGCCCGGAGCCAGGTGACGATGCGCGGGTAGATCTCCTCGGGTGCGTTGCGCCCGAAGATCAGGTCGGAGTGCCCGTAGTCCGCGGACAACCCCGCCTCGCGGCCCGCGATCCAGTACTCCTTCTCGCCCGCCCACAGCTCGTACCCGCCCCGGACCGCCGCGGGCGGCGCCAGCAGATCGAGCGCCCCCGCCACGAACAGCGCCGGCTGCCGCGCTCCCGACAGGCCCGCCCGGTAATCGGTGAGCCCGTCCAGGGAGGCGAAGCGGTCGCGCCGCATCCAGTCGAGGAACTGCGCGAACACCCGCGGCGGGACGTCCTCGATCACGTTGGCGAGCACCTGGCGGTAGATGCGTGGATCGATGTTGCGCGAGTTCCAGGCGAACTGCGCCAGGCCGGGATGGAAAAAGCCCGCCAGAGGCGCCGCGGCCCGGGCGAGCAACCGGTGGCCGCGGCCGGCGGCGAGGAACGCGTACGGGAGCAGCTTCCGCAGCGCTTCCTGGGCATGGAAGTGGGTCGGCGGGGCCAAGGCGACCACGCCAGCGATGCGCGCGGGGTACATGCCCGCGGCGACGAGCCCGAGCAGCGCGCCCTGGCTGTGCCCTACCCAGAGCACGCGATCGGCGCGCGAGGCTGCTTTCACCTCGTCGAGCGCCGCCGGAATGTCCTGCGACAGGTAGGTCTCGAAGCTCCACGCCTGAGGCGACCCGCGCCGCGACCCGCCGTGCCCGCGCAGGTCCACGGCGAAGCTGTCGAAGCCGGCGTTCGCGAGCGCCAGCGCCACCGAGTACCGTGGAACACCGAAGTCGACATTGCCTCGATTGGCCGACAGGCCGTGGCAGAGCAACACCGGCGGCCACCGGGGCTGCGTACGCGGCACGCGCCGGGCAACGGCCACGCGCCAGCCGTCCTGCGTGGGCGCGAACCGCAGCTCGTCCTGGGTGGGGTGCACCCGGTACACCCAGCCCCAGAACAAGGTGTGCAGGAGCGCGAGGGCCGCGAGGAGGGCGGCGGCGGCGAGCCAGAGGAACCAGGGGCTGCGCAAGGCGCGGGAAGTGTATCCGCGCGCGGGCCGGCGTGCCCGGCCGCAGGCCGAAAGGCAAGGGCCCGCGCGCGAGCAGGTGGTGCGATCCGGCTCCGGCTCGCCGCGTGCCGCGCACCGACCCGCTCCCTAGGTTGGCGCGAGGACAGGAGAACCAGCCATGGCAACCAACGCGGTAGCGACGAGGGACCACGAAGAGATCCGGCGCTGGGTCGAAGAGCACGGCGGCATCCCCGCCAAGGTGAAGGGCACCGACGCCTTGCTGCGGATCGATTTCGTCGAGGGACCCAGGAGCGGCGGGCGCGAGCCCACCCTGGAGGAGATTCCCTGGGACGAGTGGTTCCGGATGTTCGACGAGCAGAACCTGGTGTTCCTCCACGGCACGGGCGACAGCAAGTTCTTCAAGCTCGTCTACCCGGACACCCTGGAGCAGAAGCAGCGGCGCAAGAGCGCGGCGCGAGGCCGCGGCAGCTCGGCGGGCGCGGACGGTGCGCGACGCGGCCCCACTGCTTCCGGGCGCGGCTCGAACGCGGGCCGGTCGGTCAGCTCGGGCCGGCGTGGCGCGACCTCTTCCCGCCGGGCGGGTGCGAGCTCTTCCGGCCGGGTCGGCGCGGGCTCTTCGAGCCGGCGAGGCGCGGGATCGCGCGGGCGCAGCGCGGACTCCGGCTCCCGCTCGAGCGGCCGGCGCGCGAACGGCAGCGCCCGGGCGACCGGCAGCTCGCGCGCGGCCTCCGGGCGCGGGGGGCGGAGGCCGAGCGGCTCGCGCTCGGCGCAGGCGTCGTCGAGCGCGCGCACGGCGCGGTCCTCGCGCGGGTCGGCGAGCCGCTCCTCGCGCAAGCAGCGCGGGCGCAAGACCGGCGACGGGGGCGGGGAGACCGGCGCATCGCGGTAGCGGAAATCCTGTCGGCTCGCTCGCCGGAGCGCTCGATGAGCGGTTGCTTCTTCCGCTCCTCGGGCCTCGCGGCGGTCTCGCGCCCGGCGAGCCCCGCTGATCCCCATACCGCGCGACTCGGTTCCAGCACAGCGGCGCAGGCAGCAGCATACGCGCGCCGATGGCGCTCACCGTCTTGAACGTGGCGTACCCGCTCGCGCCGGTGGGCCCCGACGCGGTCGGCGGAGCCGAGCAGGTGCTGGCCGCGATCGACCGCGCCTTGGTGGAACGGGGACACCGCTCGCTGGTGGTGGCGCAGGAGGGCTCGCGCTGCGCCGGCACGCTCTTGCCGTTGCCCGCCTGCGCAGGGCCCATCGACGAGCTGGCGCTGGCGCGAGCGCATGCTGCCACCCGCCGGGCAATCGCGGCCGCGCTCGCGAGCGGGACAGTCGACGTGGTGCACCTCCACGGCGTGGACTTCGACCGCTACCTCCCCCGCTGCGGGCTGCCCGTCGTCGTCACCCTGCACCTTCCGCCCGAATGGTACGCGCCCGAGGCCTTCCAGCTCCCCGCGGTGTGCCTGGTGTGCGTGTCGGCCTCGCAGCGGCGGCGCTGCCCGCCCGGGACACCGCTCCTGCGCGAGGTGGAGAATGGCGTGGACCTGGATCGCTTCGCGCCGGCGCGCACCCGGCGGGGATTCGCGCTCGCGCTGGGGCGCATCTGCCCGGAGAAGGGGTTCCATTTCGCCCTCCGCGCGGCCCGGAGCGCAGGGTTCCCGCTGCTGCTCGCCGGCCGCGTCTTCGATTACCAGGCGCACCGCCGCCACTTCGCGCGGCAGATCGCGCCGCTGCTCGACGCGCGCCGCCGCTTCATCGGGCCGGTGGCGGGGACCCGGAAGAGGCGCCTGCTGGGCGCGGCGCGGTGCGTGGTGGTCCCCAGCCTGGCGCCCGAGACCAGCTCGCTGGTGGCGATGGAGGCGCTCGCCTCGGGTGCTCCGGTCGTGGCCTACGCCGCCGGAGCGCTCGCCGACATCGTCGAGCACGGGCGCACCGGCTTCATCGCCCGCCACGTGGACGAGCTGGGCGAGGCGATGCTCCGCGCCGCCGAGCTTCGCCCCGAGGAGTGCCGCGCGGCCGCGGAACGCCGCTTCTCGGCTAGACGGATGACTGACCAGTACCTCGCGCTCTACGAGGAGCTCTCGCCGATCGGGCAGCGCGCGCTTCCGCTCGCCGTCCAGGAGCCGCGCGGCGTGGAAGAGCTGGCGCGCGACCGGCCCTGCTACGCGCTGCGAGTCCGCTCCCCGGCGGCGGCGGGCCCCGCCGGGGGAGGCGCATGACCCGGCTCGGAGTGCGCTGGACCATCGGCGACGTGAGCGGCGACGGATTCAGCGCCCTGCGGCTCTCCATCGCGGCCGCGCGGCGCGCCTTCGGGCCCGACGCCGGGCTCGCGGTGTGCGTCAACACCGTGCCGGTCGAGGAGGCGCGCGAGCGGGTCGGCGAGGTGGGCGGCGAAGTCGCATGGCACCGCTCCGTGCGGGGGGACATCCCCGGCTTCTTGCGGGCGCGCCTCGATGCCGGAATGGCGGAGGGCGTGGGGTGGAAGTTCGCCCCCCTGCGCGTGTTCCCCGGCTGGCACGAGCTGTCGCTCGACAACGACTGCATCCTGTGGGAAGCGCCGCGCGCGGTCCGCGAATGGCTCGCGGACCCGCGTCCTACCTTCGTGGCCGCCGCGGACGTGCGCTCCTGCTTCGGGCAGTTCGCCTCCCTGTGCGGGCCCGAGCCGCTCAACTCGGGCATCCGCGGGCTGCCGCCCGGCTTCGATCTGGGCGCGGCACTGGAGCAGCTCCTCGAGGAGAACCCGGTGACGCTCCGCTCGGAGCTCGACGAGCAGGGGATGCAGATGGCCGTCCTGCGCCGCTGCGGTGCCGTGCGGGTGGTCTCGGTGGACGAGGTCTCCATCTGCTCGCCGTTCCCGCCGCACCTGCCCGGCCTGGGCAGGTGCGGAGCGCATTTCGTCGGCCTCAACGCGCGGCAGTTGCCGTGGTCGATGGACGGCCGCCCCGCCTCCGAGATCACCTCGGCCCACTTCGCCCGGCATCTGCCCGAGCTGCGCGCCCAGGCCGGCGTGTCCTCCTGACGGATGCCACCACCTCGGCGCCGGGAAAGGCGCGGCGCCGCCCTATCCGCGGGGGCTAGTGCACCGCAGGCGGTGCCGCGCCGGGCTGCTCCGCCGCGTGCTCGAGCCGCAGGTCGACCGTCTGCGCCGCGTCGAAACGCTGGGCCACGTCGTTCCAGTTCCAGAGGTTCCAGATGGCGTCGAAGTAGCGCTTCTTCTCCGTCTGGTACTGCAGGTAGTAGGCGTGCTCCCACGCGTCGAGCACCAGGAGAGGCACGCTGCCCTGGGTGACCTCCGACTGGTGGTCGTGGATCTGCGTGGTGCCCAGGCGGTGGATCACCGGGTCCCACACCAGCGCGGACCACCCGGATCCCATGATGCTCGCAGCCGCGTGGACGAGCTGCTGCTTGAAGCTCTCGAAGCTGCCGAAGTCGCGCGCGATGGCGCGGGCCAGATCCCCCTGCGGCTCGCCCCCCGCCTGTGGAGCGAGGTTCTGCCAGAACACGCTGTGCAGCACGTGCCCGGAGACGTTGAAGGCGAGCTTGTGCTCGAGCGCCGCGATGCTCTCGAAGTCGCGCTTGCGCCGCACCTCGATCAGCTTGTCGATGCACTCGTTGGCGTTTTCCACATAGGTGCGGTGGTGCTTGTCGTGATGAAGCTGCATGATCTTGCCGGAGAGGTGGGGCTCGAGGGCGCCGTAGTCGTACGGCAGGTCGGGAAGGACGTAGCGGGACACTGGCATCGCTCCTTTCTGGGAGGCTGCCTGTGAAGATCGGCATTGCGCCCCGGGGATGCAGGCGGAGCGGCGGACGGGCGAGCGCATGGAGCTGGTGGTGTTCGTCGGGTTGCAGGGCTCCGGGAAGAGCGGCTACTTCAGCAGCCGCTACGCGGGCACGCACGTGCACGTCAGCAAGGACCTCTTCCCGCGCCACGCCCGCAGGAAATCCGAGCGGCAGCTCCGGCAGATCGAGCAGGCGCTCGCCACCGGCCGCTCGGCGGTGGTCGACAACACCAACCCGCGCCGCGCGGACCGCGCCCCGTTGATCGAGGCCGGGAAGCGCGCCGGGGCCCGCGTCATCGCCGTGCACTTCCTCGCCTCGGTGGGCGAGGCGCTCCGGCGCAACGCCGCGCGGGAAGGACGGGCGCGGGTGCCCGACGTCGCCATCTACACCGCCGCGCGCCGCCTGGAGCCGCCGCTGGCCGAGGAGGGATTCGACGAAATCGTGCGCGTCCGTCTAGGGGACGACGGATTCGCTCTCGAGCCGGCCCCCGCTTGAGCCGGCCGCCCCTGCAAACGAACGGCGCGACCTGCCGCCGCGGCGAGGTCCGGCCGGCTCGCGCGCCGGCGGATCTCGCCGCGGGGCAGAGGCGAGGCGGCGCTACTCCAGCTCGACGGCGGTGACGCGCACCTGGCCGTCCTTGTCCTCGGTGGTCAGGCGGGCCTTGCCGCGCTTCTCCGCGCCGTCCGTCTTCACCGCCAGCTCGGAGACCGCGATGCCGACCACCTTGCCACTGCCCGGCTCGCGCACGGTGGAGAGCCCGCGGAACGGCAGCACGGCCTTGACCTCGCTCTTCCCGCCGGCGACGTCGACGTCGTACGACTTGTCGCCCAGCTTGACCGCCACCTTGTCGGCGGCGACGGGCCGCGCGTCGTCCCACCGGCCCTTGCCCCACGCCTTCAGGAAGGCGACGGCGGCGTCGAGGTGCATCTTGCCGTCGGCGGAGATGGCCGGATCCGCGGGGGCCTTCTCCGCGGCAGGGGCGGCGGCGGCGGCCTTCTCCGCGGCAGGGGCGGCAGCGGGCGCCTGCGCCGCAGCGGCCGGCGCAGGAGCGGTCTGTGTGGCAGGAGCGCCGGCGGGCTGCTGCGCCGCGGCAGCGAAGGACAGGCATAAAGCGATTGCGACGTTACGCACCATAGGTTGTTACCTCCCGCCGCAAGCAAATCCACAACGGACCGTCGGTGGTCAACTGGCCGTGGTAGGGTGCGCGCCCCGGAGGTAGTCCGACATGCTCCTCGCTCTCACCTGCGCCGCGCTGGCGTCGGGACCCGTCGAAACCGAGGCGCGCGAGATCCTCGACCAGCTGCTGCGCGTGGACACCAGCCACGGCAACGAGACCGCCGCGCTGCAGCCGCTCTTGAGGCGGTTCCAGGGCGCGGGCGTCCAGGCGCGGCTCCTCGAGTCGGCGCCGGGCCGCGGGAACCTGGTCGCCCGGGTGCGCGGGACGGGCGCGAAGCGGCCGCTCCTCTTGCTCGCGCACATCGACGTGGTGCCGGTCGAAGGGCAGCCGTGGACCGTGCCTCCCTTCCAGCCCACCGAGAAGGACGGCTACCTGTACGCGCGCGGGGTGAGCGACGACAAGGCCATGGCTGCGGCGTTCACGGCCATCGCGCTGGAGGCGGCGCGCGGCCCGCAGAAGCTCGGCCGCGACCTCATCGTGGCGCTGACCGCGGGCGAGGAGACGGGCGGGCTCGCCGGCGCGCGCTGGCTGGCGCAGAACCACCGCGACCTCATCGACGCCGAGCTGGCGCTGAACGAGGGCGGCGCGCTGGTCGTCGCGCCGGACCTCTCGCGCATGGAGTCGGTGCAGATCGGCGTGGCGGAGAAGACGTTCCAGAGCTACGCGCTGACGGTGAAGGGCAAAGGCGGCCACTCGTCGGTGCCGCCGACCGACTGGGACCCCGTGGTGACCCTCGCTCGTGCCCTGCAACGCGTCGGCGACCTGCGCTTCCCCGCCAAGGTGCTCCCCGAATCGCGCGAAGGAATCGCGCTCCAGGCCCGAAGGGAGAAGCCGCCGCTCTCCACCGCGCTCGAGCACGCCGCGAAAGAGGGTGCGGTCTCGCCCCAGGACGAGGCGATCATCGGCAAGGACCGGCTCGCCAACGCCCAGGTCCGCACCACCTGCGTGACCACCATGCTCAAGGCCGCGCCGCAGGACAACGTGCTGCCCACCAGCGCGCAGGCGACGGTGAACTGCCGGATCCTCCCCGACGAGACGCGCGAGCAGACCCAGGCCCGGCTCGCGCAGGCGATCGCCGATCCGGCGGTCGAGCTGAAGCCGCTCGACGACATCGGCTTCGCCAAGCCCTCGCCGATCAGCGGGCCTGTCACCCAGGCCGTGCACGCCGCGGCGCGGTCCCTGTGGGGCGGCGTCCCCGTCTCGCATTCGATGGGCACGGGCGCGACCGACTCACGCCATCTGCGGGAGATCGGCATCCAGTCGTACGGCCTGGGTGGCGCGCCCGGGACGCAGGACGATCAGCGCGCGGGCCGGGCGGCGCACGGCGCGGACGAGCGGCGGCCGATCAAGTGGATGGGCGAAGGCGTCCGCTTCCTGCGCGAGGTGACGCTGCAGCTGGCCCGTTAGCCGCCGCCGATGGGGCGGCGCTACGCTCTTCAGAGAACGGCCACCAGGGATCCGCTCTGGCCGCGCTGACGGCGCGTCAGAACTTCGGCGCCAGGAACTCCCGCTCCGGCTTGCCGAACAGGTAGCCCTGCAGGAGGGTGCAGCCGAGCTGCTCCAGCACCTCGCGCTCGGCCACGGTCTCCACGCCCTCGGCGACCGGCTCGATGGCGAGATCGCGGCAGAGGGCGACGATGGACTGGACCAGCTTGCGCTTGGTGGGCGCCTCGTGGAGGTTGCGCACCAGCGACATGTCGAGCTTCACGATGTTCGGCTCGAGCTGGGCGAAGCTGGTCAGCCCCGCGTACCCCGCGCCCAGATCGTCCACTGCGATGCGGTAGCCCATGCGCTTGAGCGATTCCACCCGGGCGCGGGCGTCCTTCACCTCGTCGAGTCCGGCGCGCTCGGTGATCTCCAGCACCACGTGGGCGGCGTGCGCCGAGAGCGGCGAGGCCGGGTCGAGCAGGTGGTCGTCGAGCAGGTCGGCCGCATGGAGGTTGACGAACATGCTCCCGCTGGACGCGGGCAGCCGCGCGGCGACCGCGTTCCGGATGGCGCGGCCCAGGTCGGGCAGCCGGCGCAACCGCTCCGCCGCCCCGATGAAGTCCGGCGGCCGCGCGAGCGCGGGCTCGGAAGTGCGCACCAGCGCTTCGTAGCCGAAGGTCCCGCGCGCCGGCCACTGCACGATCGGCTGGAACGCCATCCACATTCCCTGCAGCGCGCGCTCGAAGGTGCGCTCCAGGCTGGCCCGGTCGTCCTTGAGGGCGGCGTTCTCGCCCAGGATCGCGAGCGCCTCGCGCTTGAGCTGCGCCAGCCGGTAGAAGCTGGCGGCGCGGCGCACGACGCTCTTCAGCTCCGACAGCTCGACCGGCTTCACCAGGTAGCGGAACGCGCCGTGCTCGATGGCCTGCAGGGCCGTCGACAGCTCGGGTCCGCCGGTCATCAGCACGATGGGCACGTCCGCATCGTGCTCGCGGACCGCGCGCAGCAAGTCGATGCCGGAGAGCCGCGGCATGGCGATGTCGGTGAGGATGGCGTCGAAGCGCTTGCCCTTGAGAAGCGTCAGCGCCACTTCGCCGTCGGGCGCGACGTCGACCTCGTACCCGTCGGCCCGGAAGGCGCGAGCGAAGACGCGGCGAAGCAGCTCGTCGTCCTCCGCCAGCAGGAGGCGCGTGGCCCTCGTCGTGTCGGACCCTGACGCACTTTCTCGCACGCTAGTCGCAGTCACTCCCATGGCGCAGACGATCCATTCGGCGAAGGCGCCTGGATCTTGAGGTAGCCAGGGAATAACAGGGTAAACGCCGCCCGTCAGGATTTCGGCGGCTGGCCAGCGGCGGGCTTGTCCTGCACGGGTGGGCCGCCCACGATGCGCTTGTACTTCTGGCCGGCTTGAAGCTGCCCGTTCTTGTCGTCGAACCCATTGATCAGCGCCAGCTCCTCCAGCCTCGCGTTCGAGGGGAACCGCTGGTTGAACTGCTCGACCGTCATGTTCGTGTCCACCCGCACGATCTGGATCTTCGCCGGCTGCACCGAGAGCGCCGCGGGGTCGGTGAGCGGGCGGAAGCTCCCGATGAACGACTTGAACACCGGGTCGTACTGCTGCAGCGTCTGTGCGCCCGTATAGCCGAGCAGGGCGTAGGTGGCCCCGTTGTAGCTGACGAACGCGATCAGCCCCGCGATCTGGCCCTGCTGCGTCTGCGCCGCGAAGTACGAAGCCACCGCAGGCTGCCCGTTGACCGTCACCTGGGCGGCCTGGCCCCGCTGGATGCCCTGCTCGGTGAAGAACTTCTGGGCGGCCTCCTCGGGGGACATCTTGCCGGCGGTGGCGAGTTGCACGGCGGCGTCCTGCTTGGGGCTCATGCCGGCCACGGCCTGCGGCGTGTTCTGCGTCTGCCACCCCGCGGGAAAGGTGACCTGGAACTTCAGCTCCGGGTGCAGGAACGTCGATCCCTGGAAATGGCCCTGCCGCGGATCCTCGCCGTAGACCATGCCGTCGATGACGCCGAGGTACTGGTCGCGGTTCACCTTCGCCTTGCTCCAGTCGACCTTCAGCTCCTTGAGGCGCTCCTCCGCGTCCTTCTCGCGGTTCTCGGGATTGGGGTGGGTCTGCAACCACTCGGGAAGCTTGCCGGCGCCCGCGAGCTTCGAGACCCGATCCAGGGTCCTGAACACGTCCACCATCTGCCGCGCGTCGTACCCCGCGTTCGCCATGTAGGCGAAGCCGAGCTTGTCGGCCTGCTTCTCGTCGTCGCGACTGAACTTGAGGAACAGCACCTGGAGCCCCACGCCCGCGATCTGGCTGAGCTGGGCGAGCTGCGGGCTCAGCACGGAACCGATGCCGAGGCCGACCTGCGCCACCTGGGCCTTGCTGATCTGGTTCGCGGAGTGGCGGGCGGCGATGTGCCCGCACTCGTGCCCCATCACGCCCGCGAGCTCCGCCTCGGTCATCAGCGTTCCGAGGATGCCGCGCGTGACGTACACGGGCCCGCCGGGCAGCGCGAATGCGTTCACCGCCGCGTCTTCCACCACGTGGAACTGCCAAGGCAGGTTCTTGCGATTCGTCTCCTGTGAGAGCGTCTGCCCGAGCCTTGCCACGTACGACTCCACCTTGGGGTCCTTGTACAGGCCGATGCTCTGCTCCACTTCCTGCGCGGCCTGCTTGCCCATCTCGATCTCCTGCGATTCGGAGACGAGGTTCAGCTGCAGGTTGCCGGTGGCGGGGTTGCGGACGCAGGCAGCCAAGGCAGCGCAGGCCGCCGCGGCGCAGAGGATGCGGAGCATGAAACCTCCTGGCGGCCGACGATGTGCACCGCCGCGCTGTCGTGGAAAGGGCCGGGCGCGTGCCCGTTCGACTGCCGGACGCCGTTCTCCGATCCGACCCGCCCGCGCGGGCGGGAATTCACGTAAAGTCCGCCGCCCATGTCCCCACTGCTCCGCTCCGTGACGCCGGTCCTGTGCACCGCGCTGGCGTGCGCGGGCGCGCCCCGGCCTCCGTCTTCCCCGCCCGCACCAGCGTCCTCAGGAAAGGCGGCTGCCGCACCGCAGCCGCTGCCGGCGGCCGAGCCGCCGCCCGTGCTCCAGCTGCCCCGCGACGTGCGCCCGCTCCGCTACTCGCTCGCGATGCGGATCGTGCCCACCGAGGAGCGCTTCTCGGGCTCCGCGGACATCGAGGTCGAGCTGGACAAGCCTCGCGCCATCCTCTGGCTGCACGGGCGCGGACTGCACGTGACCTCCGCGCGGGTGGACGACGCGCCTGCCACCTATGAGCAGGTGAGCTCCGAAGGCCTGGCGCGGCTCGTGCTCCCCCGGCCTGCCGGCCCCGGGAAGGCGACCTTGCGCCTGGCCTGGGACCGCGAGTTCGATCCGCAGATCGTCGGGCTCTACCTGGCGGAGGAGGCGGGGCAGCGCTACGCGTACACGCAGTTCGAGGCGGTCGACGCGCGGCGCGCCTTTCCCGGATTCGACGAGCCGGACTTCAAGACGCCGTTCGAAGTCACGCTGACCGTTCCGTCCGGCGACGAGGCGATCGCCAACACGATGCCGGTCGAGGAGCAGGCCGCGGGACCCGGGCTCAAGCGCGTGCGGTTCGCGACCACCAAGCCGTTGCCGACCTACCTGCTCCTCTGGGCGGTAGGTCCCTTCGAGGTGGTGACCCCGCCTCCGCTCCCGCCCAACGAGGTGCGCCCGCGGCCCCTCCAGATTCGCGGCGTCGCGCCGAAGGGACGCGGGGCCGAGCTGAAATTCGCCCTCGAGGCCGGCGCCGATCTCCTGGTGCGGCTCGAGCGGTACTTCGGCATCGAGTTCCCTTTCGAGAAGCTCGATCACGTGGCGGCGCCCGACTACACGTACGGCGCGATGGAGAACGCCGGCGCGATCCTGTACCGCGAGGAGATCCTCCTCTTCGAGCCAGGCGTCAGCCCGGAGCAGACGCGCAGATCGATCGCCTCGGTGATGGCGCACGAGATCGCTCACCAGTGGTTCGGGGACCTGGTCACGCTGCGCTGGTGGACCGATGCCTGGCTCAACGAGTCGTTCGCCACCTGGATGGGCAACCGCACCGTGGAGGAGTGGGATCCCGCCTACGGCTCGTGGACGAACTTCCTCGGCGGGGTGGACTACGCGATGGAGAAGGACGGGCTGGCCAGCGCGCGCGCGGTCCGGCAGCCCCTGGACGACATCAAGAACGTCTGGAACCAGTTCGACTCCATCACCTATCAGAAGGGCGGCGGCGTGCTGGCCATGTTCGAGCGCTTCCTCGGGCCCGAACGGTTCCGCGAGGGGATCCGCGGTTATCTCAGGGCGCACGCGTACGGCGGCGGCGACACGGACGACCTGCTCGACGCGCTCTCGCGCGCGGCGGGGCGCGAGGTCAAGGCCCCGTTCCGCACCTTCCTGGACCAGGCCGGGATTCCCTTGGTCGACGCGCGACTGGAATGCGCCGGCGGCCCACCCAGGCTCCTGCTCCGCCAGCAGCGGTACCTGCCGCTCGGGTCGAGCGCCCAGCGTGACCGGCTCTGGCAGATCCCCGTCTGCGCGCGGTATTCCGCCGGGGGCGCGGACAAGGAAAGCTGCACGCTGCTCACGCAGGCGCAGGGCGCGCTGCCCCTCGACGCCTGTCCCTCCTGGATCCTCCCCAACGCCGACGCCTCGGGCTACTACCGCTGGAGCCTTCCGCCCGGCGATCTGCGCAAGCTGACCGGAGCGGCGTACCGGCGCCTCGGCGCGCGCGAGCGCATCTCGGTGGCCGCCAACGTGCGCGCGGCAATGCGCAGCGGCGCGCTCGGCTTCGCCGACGGCATGGCCGCCATCGCGCCGCTCGCCGCGGATCCGGATCCGCAGGTGGCCGGCGTACCCATCGACGTGCTGACCGCGGCGCGCGAGGACCTGGTGCCGGACGCAACCCGCGCCCGGGTCGAGCAGGTCGGGCGCCAATTGTACGGCCCGGTCGCGCGGCGCCTGGGTTGGACGCCGGGGCCCGGCGAGTCGATCCCGCTGCGCGCGTTCCGCGCCCGTGTGCTCTCCTTCCTCGCGTTCACCGCGGGCGACCGGGCGGTG
The DNA here is from genome assembly GCA_035635335.1 of Myxococcales bacterium. Lineage (GTDB taxonomy): Bacteria > Myxococcota > Myxococcia > Myxococcales > 40CM-4-68-19 > VBKO01. Next base: position 14,542 of record DASQBG010000140.1, read on the forward strand.
CTGGCCGAAGCGGCACGGCGCGGCCGCGCTTATGCCGGCTTCCACGACGGGCAGTTCCATCCCGGCGCCGTCGATCCGGGGCTCGCCTCGGTCGCGCTCGGCGCCGCCGTGCGGACCGGCGGAGCGAAGGCGTTCGACGCGCTGCTGGCCCGCCTGCCGGAGGAGCGCGACGGCGCCCTGCGCCGCCGCATCCTGGCGGCGCTCTCGGCCACCGAGGACCCGGCCTTGCGGGAACGCGTGCTGGCGCTGCCGCTCGACTCGCGGCTGCGCAAGAACGAGCGGGTGGAGGTGCTCTTCCACGTCGCCGACCACCTCGAATCGCGGGAGGCGGCCTGGCAGGCGCTCAAGCGCGAGTTCGACCGGCTCGTCCCCCAGGTGCCCGAGGCGCACGCGCAGAACGCCATCGGCCTGGCGGGCGAGTTCTGCGATCCGGCGCACCTCGCCGACGCGCAGGCCTTCTTCGGCGAGCGCGCGCCGCGCATTCCGGCGGGCGCGCGCCAGCTCGCCGAGACCCTGGAGAAGGTGCGCCTCTGCATCGCCTACCGGGACGCCCAGGGAGGGAGCGCCGCCCGGTTCTTCGCCCGCGCCTCCGCCCCGCCACGCCGCTAACCGATCACGAAGAACGCCGCCAAGGAAGGCCAGCCCCATCGCCGCCAGCCAGGAGCCGGCGGCGGGAGCGACCTGGCATGGCGTCACCGTTCCGCGACCGCGTGCCCTTCTTCGCCGAGGATGCGGGGGCTGCCGTCGCCCAGCGCGATCCGCTCTCCCGTGCGCAGCGCGAAGACGCGGTCGGACAGGCCCCGGCGCGCGACCTCGGCCAGGAGCTGCCGCCGGGGCGCGCCGTGGTCCGTGCCCCGGCTGTAGTACGCCTCGAAGTGGATGGGAACCATCGCCGCGGCGCCGACGTCGCGGAAGATGTCCAGCGCCTCCTCCGGGCTGGCATGGCCCCACCGGTCGCTGGCGCGGCCGGCCCGGGCCGGCGCGATGGGAATGAAGGCCAGATCGATGCCTGGGAACCGGGCGCCGATCTCGCGGAACATCCGCGGGTCGTAGCCGGTGTCGCCCGCGAAGTACACGCGGCGTCCAGCGCCCTCGATCACGTAGCCGGCACTTGCGTGGTTCCAGAGGGCGTCGATTCCGTAACGGCCGCCCTGGTGGCGCGCCGGCACCGCGGTGACGGTGAGCCCGCGGACCTGGATCGACTCCCAGGTCTTGAGCGGCCGCTTCCGCGGCTGGAGGATCTCGTCCGCGTAGGCCTGCCCGCCGTCCGGGAAGAACACCGCCGTGTCGCGCCCCAGCTTGCGAACCGTGGGCGCGTCGAAATGGTCCATGTGCATGTGGCTGATCACGACCACGTCGACGCGGGGAAGCTCGGAGGGCCGCAGCGATGCCGGCGTCTCGCGCGGCACGATCAGGATCGCGCCGCTCAGGTTCGGGTCCGTGAGCACGGTCTGATTGCCGATGCGCAAGAGCACCGTCGCATGGCCCACCCAGACCGCCGAGAGCGGAGCCGCCCGGTCGTCGCGCGGCAGGCCGCGGACGGCAGGTTCCTCATGGGCGACCAGGCAGCCGCACACGAGCGGCAGAAGGGCCAGGATGTGGCGCATCCGCCGATGTAGCCATGCAATGCGCGGGACGGGCAAGTAGGATGTGCGTATGCCTCGCCAGCGGCCCAAAACCAACACCGGCCGCCCCCGCGCGCGCAAGGGCGTGAAGCTCAAGCCCACCGAGCTGGGGCCGGGGCAGCTGCGCCTGACCGATCCTCCGGCGGAGCTGCAGGCGCTCGCCCGGCAGGTCGAGGACGACGGCGGGGCGGTGCTGGCGGCCTACCGTGAGCCCCTGGGCGGCCATGCCCTGCTCTTCACCGCGCTGCCGGTCGACAAGGTCGAGCCGACGCCGTTCCAGCGCGACGTGTCCGACGCGCACGTGCTCAAGCTGACCCGCGCGATGGACAAGACGCGCCGCTACCTGGACCCGATCATCGCCGTCCGGGAAAACGGCGCCTATCGGACTCCGAACGGAGGGCACCGGCTCACCGCGCTCAAGGAGCTGGGCGCGAAAGCGGTGCTGGCGCTCCTGGTACCCGAGCGCGAAGTCGCCTACCAGATCCTCGCGCTCAACATCGAGAAGGCGCACAACCTGCGGGAGAAGTCGCTCGAAGTGGCCCGCATGGTACGCGACCTCGCCAGCAACGACCCGGGCCGCCGCGAGACCGACCTGACGCTGGAGCTGGAGGAGCCCGCGCTGGTGACGCTCGGATTCGCCTACGAGCAGCGCGGGCGCCTGTCGGGCGGCGCGTACGCGCCGGCGCTGCGCAAGGTGGATGAGTTCCTCGGTTCGAAGCTCCCGGACGCGGTACGGGAGCGCGAGCGGCGCGCGGCGCTGGTTCTGGAGCTGGACGACGCGGTGGGCGCAGCGGTGGAGAAGCTGAAGGAGCGCGGCCTCACCTCGCCCTACCTGAAGGCCTTCGTGGTGGCGCGGATCAACCCGCTGCGATTCATGAAGGGGAGCGTGCCGGGCTTCGACGAGCTGCTGGCCACCATGACCAAGCGCGCCCGGGGGATGGACCCGGCGCGCGTCCGCACGGAGGACGTCGCGCGAAGCGGCGGGCCGCCCGACGCGGAATGAGCGGCGCTCGGGCGGCCGGGTGACTACGTTCTGCGGAACGCTCGGGAAAGGACGGTACTCGTGGCCACGCTCGCTCTGACCAAGGACAACTTCAAGAACACCATCGAGAAGGGCGGCATCGTCTTCATCGACTGGTGGGCCGAGTGGTGCGGGCCCTGCAAGGGCTTCGCCCCCGTCTACGAGAAGGTTGCCGAGGCGAATCCGGACATCACCTTCGCCAAGGTCGATACCGACGAAGAGCAGGAGCTGGCCGCGGCCTTCGGCATCCGGTCGATTCCCACCCTGATGATCTTCCGCGACGGGATCCCGCTCTTTGCCCAGCCGGGCGCGCTGCCGCAGCAAGCCCTGGAGGAGCTGGTGGAGAAGGTGCGCGCCCTCGACATGGACGAGGTGCGCCGCTCCATCGCCGAGCAGCAGACTGCGCAGGGATCGGGACCTTCTACCTAGCCACCGCCGAGAACGCCGCGCTACGCTTTCCAGGGCGCCGACATCACGCCCTCAGGCCTTTCCCAGGGCCTTCCCCACCGCGACCACGATCTCGTCCTCGTCGGGGAACCCGAGCGCGTGCTTCTCGACGACGACCTTGCCGTCCACGTCGACGAAGAAGGACCCGCTCGGGCCGACCTTC
>DASQBG010000141.1:0-2604 GCA_035635335.1 Myxococcales bacterium
TCGAGCGGGTCATCCTGCCCCCGCGAGGGTAAAGCCATGATTCCACCTTCTAGTCTAGCGCCTTTCTGCGCGGCTGCACGCACGCTCGCTTCCGCCACCGCCTGCGCCAGCTCGGGCAGCTGGGTGACGCAGCGCACATCGAGCACCACGCGGCCGTCCCGGACGAGAGCGACGACGGGCGGCTCGCCGGCCCGGAGCGCGGCCAGGAGCGACGCCGGATCGTGCTCGATCGCAACCCCCGCACCAGGGAGCCGGCGCAGAGGGAGCGAGCCCCCGCCGACCTGCCCTTCGCAGGGGACCACCGCGCAGGCGACGCCCTTTTCCTGTAGCGCCAGCGCGAGCCGGGTCGCGCGCTGCCGCAGCTCCTCCGGAGACACGTGAAGACCCTGCAGCGCGGGTAGCTCGTTCCCGCGGCCGTCCCGATAGAGGCGCAGCGTAGCTTCCAGCGCCGCGAGCAGCATCCGGTCGGCGCGAAGGGCACGGCTCAAGGGGTGCTTCCGGCACTTCTCCACCAGCGCCGTTCCGCCGAGCAGGATGCCGGCCTGCGGTCCGCCCAGGAGCTTGTCGCCGGAGATCAGCACCAGATGCGCACCTTCGCGCAGGCTCTGCGCCGCGGTGAGCTCGCCGAGCGCCGGGTCGAGCGCCCCGCTGCCGAGGTCATGGATCAAGACGGTCTTGCGTTCGCGCGCGAGGGCCGCCAGCTCCCCCACCGCAGGCATCTCGGTGAAGCCGACCAGCGCGAAGTTCGATCGGTGGACGCGCACGATCAGCGCGCCGGGGTTCGCGTCCAGCGCGGCGGTGTAGTCGGCGATCCGGGTGCGATTGGTCGTGCCCACCTCGACCAGACGGCAGCCGGACTGGGCGAGGATCTCGGGCACCCGGAAGCCCCCGCCGATCTCCACCAGCTCTCCGCGGCTGACGACGGCGGCGCCCCCGCGCCCGAGGGCCGCCAGGGCCAGCATGGTGGCCCCGGCGCAGTTGTTCACCACGTGCGCCGCTTCCGCGCCGAAGAGCTCGCGGAGGAGGGGCTCGACGTGCGCGCTGCGGTGGCCTCGCCGTCCGGTGGCAAGATCGACTTCCAGGTTGGAGTACCCGGCCGCCACTTCCGCCACGCGCTTGACCGCCTCCGGGTGGAGCGGGGCCCGCCCAAGGTTCGTGTGCAGCACCACCCCGGTGGCGTTGATCACCCGCCGCAGGCGGGGCGCCGCTTCCGAGGCGCCCAGCTCGAGCACGCGAAGGTCGGAGACCGTTTCGCCCGACTCTTCGCCGCCGCGCTGCAGCCTCTCGCGCGCCTCGGCGATGGCGGCCCGCACCGCCGCCTTCGCCGCGGGACGCCCGACCCGGTCCGCGAGGGCGCGCACCGCGGGCCGGGCCAGGACCTCGTCGACCGACGGCAGGCTGCGCAACCGCTCGTTCACGCCCCGGAGAGTATGCGCGGTTCCCTTGTCTGCCAAATCTCTGCAAAGCTGTGCGCCGTGCGCGAACCCGCCCTGCTCCTGATCTGCGCCGCGTGCGCTGCGTCAAGACCCACCCCGGTTTCGACGCAAGACGCCGGGCTGCATCGCGACGCGGTGGTGGTGGATGCGCATTGTGACGTCACGGAGGCGATGTTCTACGAGGGCTACGATCTCCTCGCCAGGCACCGCGAGCGGCACGTCGATCTGCCCCGCCTGCAAGAAGGCGGCATCGATGCGGAGTTCTTCTCGATCTTCGTCCACCCGGAATCGGTCGACCTGACCCGGTTCTTCCTCATCGCGATGCAGCAGATCGACCTGTTGCAGAGGGTGGCGCGGGGGAGTGGCGGCGCGCTGCGGATGGCGCGCAACGCGGAGGAGGTGCGGGAGAACGCCGACCTCGGAGCGACCTCCATGCTCATCGGTATCGAAGGCGGGCACATGCTCCTGCCCGGCACCGAGGACGAGCAGCTCGCGCACCTCAAGGCGTTCGCCGACCGGGGGGTGCGCTACCTCACGCTTTCCTGGTCCTCGTCCAGCCCGATCGGCGGGTCCACGGCCGAGGACTCGAAGACCGGGCTGACCGCCTTCGGCAGCCGCGCCCTGGCCGAGATGGCGCGGCTGGGCGTCGTCGCCGACCTCTCCCATGGCAGCGACGCGCTGTTCTGGGACGTCATCCGGGAGACGAAGCGGCCGGTCCTGCTCAGCCACTCCGCCGCGCGCGCCCTCTCCAATCACCCGCGCAACGCCAGCGACTCCATGCTGGAGGCGGTCGGGCGCAACGGCGGAGCGGTGTGCGTGGACTTTTCCCGCACCTTCCTCGACGACCAGTTCCGCCGCGCCACGCAGGCGCTGCTGCAGAAGACCAAGGGGATGCGCAACGCGGCGAAAGTCGAGCTGTACCAGCGCGAGACGCTGCCCGAAGTGCCGCTCGCCAGGCTCCTGGACCATATCGAGCACGTAGCCAGGGTGGCGGGAGCGGACCACGTCTGCCTGGGAAGCGACTTCGACAACGCGCCGCTGATGCCGGTCGGCCTCGAGGACGCGACGCGGATGCCCGCGCTCACCGCCGCGCTGCGGGCGAGAGGTTGGTCCGATGCGGACCTCCGCAAGCTCCTGGGCGAGAACATCCTGCGGGTGCTCGCCGCGA
>DASQBG010000142.1:0-14286 GCA_035635335.1 Myxococcales bacterium
AGGTCGGGGTCGAGGTCGGGGTCGAGGTCGGGGTCGAGGTCGAGGTCGGGGTCGATTCCTCCGGACCGCCCATCACCGCTTCCGCGAGCCGAGTCGCCGAGGTCTGCGACGCCGGCGTCACCTGGACCAACTTCCCGCGCCGGAGCACCGCGATCCGGTCCGCCACCGCGAAGACCTCGCGCAGCTTGTGCGAGATGAAGACCACGCCCCGGCCGCTTGCTGCCAGCGCGCGCACCGTCCGGAGCAGCCCATCGGTCTCGCCCGGCGCGAGGACGGAGGTGGGCTCGTCGAGGATCAGCACGCGCGCTCCGCGCCAGAGCTGCTTGACGATCTCCACCCGCTGCTGCGCCGCCATGCTCAGCGCATCGACGCGCGCATCCACCTCCAGCCGGAGGCCCGCTCCCTCGGCGGCCTCGGCGACCTCGCGACGCGCGCGCGCCGCGTCGAGCACGCCGAGCCGGCGCGGCTCGCGCCCGAGCACGATGTTCTCCCAGACGCGTAGCGGCGGTGCGAGCATGAAGTCCTGGTAGACCGCTCCGAGTCCGGCGTCGATGGCCGCGCGCGCATCGCCTGGCGGCAGCTCGCGCCCGAGGACGCGAACGGTGCCGGCATCGGCGCGGTAGATTCCGCACGCCACCCCGGCGAGGGTGCTCTTTCCGGCCCCGTTCTCGCCGATCACCGCCAGCACCTCGCCCGGTTCGAGCGAAAGCGTGACGCCGTCGACCGCGGCCAGTCCGCCGAACCGCTTCACGATCCCGCGCAGCTCGAGCGCGCTCAAGGCTGACGGGCCGCCGCGAGCCCCAGCGCCTTGGGAAGTGGTGGATCGAACCGCGCCAGCTCCTCCGGCGTGGCCGGCACCGCGATGCGCCCGGAAACGACGGCTGCGCGGAGGAGCTCCACGTCCTTCAGCGCCGCGGCGCGGGCCGCCGCGGTGAGGGACGGATCCGCGTCGCCTCCGAGGGGCGCCAGCCCGACCCCGCCTTCCGCCAGGCCGAGCACGACGTCGCCGCCGGTGAAGCTTCCGATCACGACGTCGCGGACCGCGTGGTACACGGCCAGGTCCGCGCGCTTGATCATGCTGGTGAGCACGTTCCGCGGGGCGACGTGGCCCTGGTCGCTGTCCACGCCGATGACCCAGCGGCCGGCCTGCTCCGCGGCCTTGATCACGCCCAGGCCGTCGAGCCCGGCGCCATGGAAGACGATGTCGCAACCGCGCCGGTAGAGGTCCTGCCCGACCTCGACGCCCTTGCGCTCGTCGTCGAAGCTGCCCGTGTACGCGACCAGCACGCCGCGGGCCGCCGCGGGGTTGACGGCGCGCAGGCCGGCGCGGAAGCCCACCTCGAATTTCTGGATCAGCGGGAGTTGCATGCCGCCCACGAACCCGACCTTGCCCGTGCGCGTCAGCTCGCCCGCCACCGCCCCGGCGAGGAAACTGCCCTCGTGCTCGCGAAAGACCACGGCGCGCACGTTGGGGAGGGTGGTGGGTCTGCCTGCGTCGTCGAGCACGGGGCTATCGATGAGCAGGAACTTCGCGCGCGGATTGTCGCGCGCCACCTTGCGCGTGGCCGGTTCCATCATGAAACCCACGGCGACTACCAACTCGGCGCCTTGGTCGACCAGGAGCTGCAGGTTCGGCTCGTAGTCCTCCTGCGCCTTGCCCTGCAGCACGAGGGGCCGGGGAATCCCCAGGTGCGGCGGCGCCAGCGGTCCGAGCAGCCTTCGGTACTCCCCGTCCGGGAGCGGCTCGTAGCCGCGCGGCGTGTAGCGCAGGCCCGCGGCCATCGCCTCCAGGCCGCGCAACGCGCCGTCGTTGAAGGACTGATCGCCGCGCCCGCCCACGTCGAGCGCCAACCCCACCGTGTGCGGCGGCGCCGTCTTCTTGCACGCACCGACCGTCCAGCAGAGCGCGGCGAGGGCACAGAGCCAGGCCAGGCGCATCCCGTGCGCGAGTACCGCGCGGATCGGGGATCGTCAACTGATCGGCGCTTCAGGGCCGGTACTTCGGCGCGGCGAGGGCCGTCACGCGGGCAGTCCCGGCGCGGACGTCCACCTGGCTCCACAGGATCAGCCCGCGCCCGACGGTGGGAGCCGCCATGGTGGCCATTCCGCTCGAGAACCTTCGCAACAGCGCGCCCGTCCGCGCGTCGAGCACGTCCAGCCAGCTTCCCGAGAAGTCGACCGTGGAGGACTCGACGATGAGGATGTCCCCCACCGCTGGCATGGCCGCAAGCACGTATCCCGGCGTGAGGTGCGTCCAGGCCACCGTTCCCTTCATGGGCTCGAAAGCGACCACCGAGCCCGGATTGCCCGCCGGCGTCCGCCCCCCGGCGGCGTAGAGCAGCCCATGCGCGTAGGTCGGCGACACCAGGCTGCCGTAGCCCGCTGTCGGGTCGCCGCCCTCGTTCGGGTTGCTGGGATCGATGACCGCCAGGCGCGCGGTCCACACAGGGCCGGCGGAGAGCCTGTCGCGGCGCAGTACGTACAGCATGCCGTCCTTGTTCGCCGCCGCCACCAGCGGGTCGCCGTTCGGAGCGTCGAAGAGCGTGGGCGAGGCGCCGAAGTCGCTGTTCTCGAGCGTGGTGGGGTTCTGCCAATGGTCGACGACGTCCAGCGTGTCCGCCCGCAGCGAGACGATGGACTGAGCGAGCGGCTCGGCGGAAATGTCGCCGATGCGGTTCGCCGTGCTGGCGAACACGAGCCTGGCGCCCTCGTCGATCGAGATGCTGCTCCAGATGCCGCCGCCCTGGCGGCCCTCGGCGACCAGCGGCTTCACCGCCGCCGCGCCCGTCGCCAGGTCGACCATGGCGATCTTGCCCCGGACCTCGTCGCAGTGCTCCGAGGACGCGATGCCCAGGTACAGCTTGCCGAGCGCCGTCGAGACCGCCGGGCTCGACTGGAGGAACTCGCCGTGGCCCGCGGGCGTCGGGTCGGCGACGGCGCTCGCCCAGATCGTCGATCCGTCCTGCCGGCGCAGCGCATGGGCGTGGCCGTCGGGGGCGGCGAGGTACAGCACGTCGCCGGCCACGGCGGGCGCGGCCCAGAAGCCGCGCTTCTTCACGCCTCCGCAGGCGGTGGTGACTTCCGGATCGAACCTGCGCGACCAGAGCACCGCGCCGGTGGACGCGTCCAGAGCGATCGCGTTCGCGGCGATCGCGGTGGTCAGGTAGACGCTGTCGCCGGCGAGGATGGCTTGCGTATAGGCCTGCGTGCCTGCAGCCAGATTCGCGGTCCACGCCGTGCGCAGGTTCGCGACTTCGGCGGCGTCGAAAGCGCCGGGGTTCTCGGAAGTGCCGCGGACGCCACCGCGGTACTGCGCCCAGTCTCCTCCTCCCTGGGCGAGCGTGCCGCCGCCCCCGCCGCCGCCACTCCCGCCGCCGCCGCCACCCCCACCGCCTCCGCCGCCTCCGCCGCCACCACCGGCACCGCCGCCGCCGCCCGTGTCGGACGTCCCGCCGCTACCCCCGCCGCCGCCGCCGCCACAGGCCCACAGGGCGGCCGCCACGATCGCTACAAGAGTCCCCATGCGCACGAGCGCACCCCCCGACTGGAATGTTCGGAGCGCATCCCTCGGAGGCAACGGCCGAGCGCTCGGTCGAGGGGGAGGTCGAGGTCGAGGTGGAGGTCGCGGTCGCGGTCGCGGTCGCGGTCGAGGGCCGAGGTCGAGGTCGAGGTCGCGGTCGCGGGCGCGGTTGGGGTCGAGGGTCGAGGGTCGAGGGTCGAGGGTCGAGGGTCGAGGTCGGCCCGGTCCTCGCTGGATCGCTTAGGCGACCAGCTTGATTAGCTCGTCCGGCGAAGTCACCGGCAGCTGGCACGCGCCTCGGAGGCAGACGTACGCGGTCGGCTGCCCGCGCAGCGCCGGCCGATCCCGCGCCAGCGCCGGCTCGGTCGCGCCTTCCTCGGCTCGCACCAGCACCGATTGGGGCAGGAAGCGCGCGCGGAGCGCGTCGAGCAGAGGCGCGTCGCCGCCGCCGCGCGGCCGGACCAGCACGATCTCCTTCACTTCGGCGAGCGCGAAGTCGACCGCCAGCAGCATCTCGCCCAGGGCGCCCGGCGCTCCCGCGAGCAAGGCGCCGAAGCAGCGCAGGACGCGCTCCGCCGCCTCGCGCCAGCGCGCCTCGCCGGTGATGGCCTCGAGCCGCAGCAGCGTGAGCGCCGCGACCGAGTTGCCGGTCGGCTCGGCGCCGTCGTAGCCAGGCTTCTCGCGCGCGAGCAGCTCCTCGCCGTCGGAGGGAGTGCGGAAGTACCCGCCGTTCTCCCGGTCGGCGAAGCGCGCCTCCAATTGCTCGTGAAGGGCGCGCGCCTCGCCCAGCCAGCGCGTCTCGCCGGTCGCCTCGAAGAGGTCGACCAGCCCGGCCGCGAGGAACGCGTGGTCCTCGAGCAGGCCCCCGTGCCGCGCGACTCCGTCCATCGAGCTGCGCAAGAGCCGTCCCGAGGAGCGGTGCACCCGGAGCAGGTAGTCGGCCGCGCGCGCGGCCCGCTCGACGAAGTCCGGCCGCGCGAGCGCGAGGCCCGCCCGCGCGAAGGCGGAGATCATGAGCCCGTTCCACCCCGTGATTACCTTGCGGTCGGTCAGCGGTGGCGGCCGCTTCGCTCGCGCCTGGTACAGCTTCGGCCGTACGCGCCGCAAGAAAGCGCGCTCCTCCGCGTCGGGTACGCGCGAGAGGCTGAGCACGTTGCTCCCCTCGAAGTTCCCCGTCTCGGTAGCGCCGAACAGCTTCGCCGCCCGCGCTCCGTCGTCCTCCCCCAGCACGTCGGCGAGCTGCCGCGGAGTCCAGACGAAGAAAGTGCCTTCCTCCCCTTCGCTGTCCGCGTCGGTGGCCGACCAGAACGCGCCGCCGGGATCGGTCATCTCGCGCGCCACGTACTCCAGCACGTCGGTCGCCACCTCGCGGAAGAACGCGTCGCCCGTCGCCTGCCACGCCTCGACGTACGCCGGCACCAGGAGCCCGTTGTCGTAGAGCATCTTCTCGAAGTGCGGCACCAGCCAGCGCGCGTCGGTCGAGTAGCGGTGGAACCCGCCGCCCACCTGATCGTTGATGCCGCCCAGCGCCATCTTCGTCAGCGTCAACGTGGCCATGCGCAGCGCCTGCTCGTCGCCGGTGCGGTGCGCGTAGCGGAGCAGGAAGCGCGTGTGCAGGCTGGACGGGAACTTGGGCGCGCGCCGCACCCCGCCTTCCCCCGGGTCGAACACCTCCGAGAAGTAGGACATGGCGCCGTGCAGGACCTGCAGCCCGGGCGCGCCGGTGGGGCGATCGGCGGAGAGGCTCTCCTTGACCGCGCGCGAGATCTGCTCGGCGGCCTCGGCCGCGCGACCCCGCTCCTCCGAGTAGACGCGGTGCAGCTCCCGCAGCAGCGTGAGGAACCCCACGCTCGCTCCGCGAGCTCCGTCGCGGGGCGGGAAGTAGGTGCCGCCGTAGAACGGCTTGCGCTCCGGGGTGAGAAAGACGCTCATCGGCCAGCCGCCGTGCTGCGTGAGCATCTGCACCGCCTGCATGTAGACGCTGTCCACGTCGGGCCGTTCCTCGCGGTCGACCTTGATGGGTACGAAGAGGCGGTTGAGCACCTCGGCGATCTCCACGTCCTCGAAGGACTCCTCCTCCATCACGTGGCACCAATGGCAGGTGGAGTAGCCGACCGAGAGGAAGACCGGCACGTCGCGCGCGCGGGCCTCCGCGAACGCCTCGTCGCCCCAGGGCCGCCAGTCCACGGGATTGTGCGCGTGCTGCAGCAGGTACGGGCTCGACTCGAGCGCCAGACGATTCACGAATTGCGCGCCGCCGCCGGCGTCGAGGTGGCGGGTGCGCGCGGGATCGCGCCGCCGCGCGGCGGCCTCCGAGAGGCGCTGGCTCAGCTCGGCGGGACGCGGCGGCGCGCCCGGGGGCGCTTGGGGGGGCATGTCGGCCCATGTACGCGCGGCGCCCGCCGTTGACAAGCGCACCGGAACCGACGCCTAACCACAGGCACCGGGCGGGCGACCGCAACTGGCGAGCGGTGGCGACGTGCCGCAGATCCGCTCCGACCGCACCACCCGCGGTTCCTTGACGGGCTGCCGTCCGCAGGCGAACACGAATGGAGGAGGGTGTCTAAATGCACAAGAGAATTGCGGTCGCGGCGGTAGCCGCGCTGGTGGCGTGTGGCGGCGGCTCGAGCTGGGTCGACCCGACCAGCGGCACCTTCAGCACCCAGGACACGGCGGACGTGATGGCGACGATCTCCGGATCGTTCGGCGCCGCGCTCCAACTGCAGCCCGGGCCTCAGACGCCGGCGCACGCAGGGACCGCCGTCGCGGTGAATCCGCCGCCGCAAGCCTGCGCGATCAGCGGGACCGTCTCGGTCACCGGGAACATGGACGGGAGCTGCTCCTCGTCCACCGCCTGCAGCTTCGGGGGCCTGCTGCACCTCGCCCTCAACAGCTGCTCCTCGGTCACCGGGGTGGTGGCCAACGGCCAGCTGGACATCGGCGCGAGCGGCTCGACGAACGGCAACGCCTTCTCGCTGCACGAGACCATCCAGGGCGGCATCACGGTGACGCGGGACGGGACTCTGGTGGGCACTTGCGGCATCAACGTGACCGTGGACCTGAGCTCGAACGGCACTACCGAGACGGTCCACGTCAGCGGCACCATCTGCAAGCAGCCGGTGGCGCAGTAGCCGCCTAGAGCAGGCGTTCGAGCACCAGCGGCTGCGCGAGGGGCGGCTCGTCCGAGAGGGCGACCGCCGCGCGCAGCCGCGCTTCGCCGGCGTCGAGCCGCGCCGCGTCCGACGCGTGCAGCTCGGCCAGCACCTCGCCCGCCCGGACCTCGTCGCCCCTGCGCTTGCGCAACAGGACGCCGGCTGCCGGGTCGACGCGGTCCTCCTTGCGCGTCCTCCCGGCGCCCAACTCCACCGCGGCGAGCCCGACCTGCTCGGCGTCGAGCCCGGCCAGCACCCCGCCGCGATCGAGGCGCACCTCGCGCACCGCCGACGGGCGTGGCAGGCGCCGCGGATCGTCCACGACCGCAGCGTCCCCGCCCTGCGCGGCGACGATCTGCACGAATCGCCGCAGCGCCGAGCCGTCGGCGAGCGCCCCCTCCAGGCGCCGCCGCGCGCTGGGCGCGTCGGGCGCCGCCTCGCCCAGGAGCAGCATCTCGACCCCGAGCTGCAGCGTCAGCTCGCGCACGTCCTCGGGCCCCTGCCCGCGGAGCACCTCGATCGATTCCGCGACCTCGACGGCATTCCCCACGGCGAAGCCGAGCGGAGCGTCCATCGCGGTGACGAGCGCCGTGCAGCGGCGGCCCATCGCCCGGCACAGGTCGATCAGCGTGCGCGCGAGGAGCCGCGCATCCGGCAGGGTCTTCATGAACGCGCCGCGGCCCACCTTGACGTCCAGCACCAGCGCGTCGATCCCCTCCGCCAGCTTCTTGCTGAGGATGCTGGAGGCGATGAGCGGCACCGACTCGATGGTCGCGGTGGCGTCGCGCAGCGCGTACAGCTTCCGGTCCGCCGGCGCGATCTCGGCGGTCTGGCCGATCAGGCACAGACCCAGCGAGTCGACCAGCTGGACGAACCGCTCGATCGGCAGGTCGACACGGAAGCCAGGGATGCTCTCCAGCTTGTCCAGCGTGCCGCCGGTGTGGCCCAGGCCGCGCCCGCTGACCATCGGCACCCGGATCCCGCAGACCGCCGCGAGGGGCGCGAGCGGGAGCGAAATCTTGTCGCCGACGCCGCCGGTGGAGTGCTTGTCCACCTTGCGCCCGGGAATCCGGGAGAGGTCCACGACCTGGCCCGAGCGCAGCATGGCCTGGAGCCAGGCGGGCAGCTCCCGGACGGGATCCATGCCGCGGAAGAAGACAGCCATGAGGAAGGCCGCGAGCTGCTCGTCGGCGACGCTCCCGTCGGTGGCGCCCTGGACGAGGAACTCGAGCTCGGCCGGCTGCAGCACGCCGCCGTCGCGCTTCTTGCGGATCAGATCGTACGGGCGCATGAGCGGGCACCCTGCCGCGCCGCCGCGGGAGCGTCAACGTTCGACCGGCCGGGGCGGCGGGGTTACAAAGCGCGCATGCGGATCCTTTACGGCGTGGTCGGAGAGGGAATGGGGCACGCCATCCGCTCCCGCGTCGTGCTCGACGAGTTGGTGAAGCAGCACGACGTGCAGGTGGTGGTCTCCGGCCGCGCGCACGACTACCTGGCGCAGCGGGCGGGCGAGCACCTGCGGGTGCGGAAGATCTGGGGGTTCACCATCGTCACCGAGGACAACGAGGTGCGGAACTTCCGGACGCTGCTGCAGAACGTACGCGGGGCGATCGGGGGCGGCTGGCCGCGCAACGTGCGCGCGTACTTCGACCTGGCGCAGGAGTTCCAGCCGGAGGTGGTGATCTCGGACTTCGAGAGCTGGAGCTACCTCTACGCCGTGAACCACCGGCTGCCGGTCATCTCCGTCGACAACATCCAGATCGTCAACCGCTGCCGGCACGCCCCGGAGATCCTGCGCGGCCATGAGCGCGACTTCCAGATCGCCAGGGGCGTGGTGAAGGCCAAGGTGCCCGGCGCGTGGCATTACTTGATCACCACCTTCTTCTACCCGCCCGTCCGCAAGCGCCGCACCACGCTCCACCCTCCCGTGCTGCGCCCGGAGATCCTCTCCGCGCGCACCGAGCCGGGCGGACACCTGCTCGTGTACCAGACCTACACCACCAACGCGGAGCTGCCGGGCCTCTTGCGGAAGACCGGGCTGGAATGCCGCATCTACGGGCTGCGGCGAGATCTGAAGGCACCCCTCCGCGAGGGGAATCTCGTGTACATGCCGTTCTCCGAGCAGGGCTTCGTGGACGATCTGCGCACCGCCCGTGGCGTGGTGGCCAGCGGCGGGTTCACCCTGATGGGCGAGGCGGTCTACCTGCGGCGACCCATGCTGGCGGAGCCGGTCGGCAAGCAATTCGAGCAGATCCTCAATGCGCGCTACCTCGAATCGCTCGGCTACGGACTGCACGCGGAGGAGATCACGGAACGGCGGCTGAGCGAGTTCCTCGAGCGCATCCCGGACTTCGAACGGAACCTCGCGGGGTACTCGCAGGACGGCAACCGCCAGCTGCTGGGCAAGCTGGACGAGGTGCTTCAGGCCGCGCGCGGCGCGCAGCCGGTGGACATGGACGATACGACGATCGCGTGAGGCGGGGGCCAGACCGGATTCCATGACGCCCGCGCTGTGAAAAACGTAGCGCCGTCTGACTGGGTCTCCAACAGCGCAGCGCCGCCGTATGGGCGGCGACTATCGGCGGCGACTATTTTCCGCCCGAGTCCGTGGCGATGGCCAGGCGGTCGATGCCGACTCCCTTGGCCGACTCCATCACTTCCACCACCTTGCCGTGCTGCACGCCGGTATCCGCCTGGATGATCACCTGCGCGCCGGGGAACTCCTTGTGCAGCTGCTCGAAGCGGGCGCGAAGCACCTGCTCGTCGACTACCTTGCCGTCGACGACCGTCGAGCCGTCCTTGAGGATGGCCACCGTGAAGTCGCGCGCCGCGGCCTGGAGCTCCCTGGCGGCGCCCTTGGGCAGATCGACCCGGACGCCCGCGCCCGCGCCGCCCTGGCCGGCCTCGACCAGCGCCGTCGAGGTCACCATGAAGATGATCAGCAGCACCAGGAAGATGTCGGTGAGCGGCGTGATGATGATGTCGGCGAAGACCGCCGGTCCGCTCTCGCCCGTGTCGTCGTCGTGGTGGTGCGTGCGCGGTCCGCTGAGGGCCATGCGCTAGGCTCCGGCGGCGGAAGCGGGCTCGGGCGCCGCGCGGGGGGCGGGCTTGTCGAGCGAGGTCAGCAACTCGTCGGCCTTCTCCTCGACCGTCTCGACCAGCTCGTCCGCCTTGAGGGTCAAGTCGAACGACTCCTTGCCGACGCGCGCCTGGAAATAGTTGTAGAGGACGACCGCCTCGACCGCCACCGCGATTCCGCCGGCGGTGGTGATGAGCGCCTCGGAGATTCCGCTGGCGACCACCGCGAATCCGCCGGTGCCGGCCGCGGCCATGCTGCGGAACGAGTGCAGGATACCCCAGACGGTGCCGAAGAGGCCCACGAAGGGCATCGTGGCGCCGAGGGTGCCCAGGATCCAGAGCGGCGCGCGCAGCGCCTGCACTACCTCGCGGCGGGCGCGGTCGACGGCGTCCGGGATGCGCTCCGGCCGGGTCGCCCGGTCGAGGGCAGCGCGGTAGAGGGCGGCGGTAGGGATGTGCGCGCGGTCGCATTCGTGCAGCGCCAGGTGCGCGTCGCCCCGCAGGAGCGCGCGGATGACGACCTCGTGCAGCTCCTGGGCGCGATGGGCGAACCCGCGCAGGAAAAGGAAGCGCTCGATGCCGATCACGACGGCCGCAACCGAGCCGAGCACGATGATGACCATCGTGATTCCGCCAGTTTGCAGCAGCTCCTTCAGCTCGCCGAAGCTCATACGGGTCAAATAACACGCCTGGAGCCGCTTCTCGTCCCAATGAGCCGTTCGTCCCCCTTTTCCGGTAGCCTGCGCGGCATGGGCACCTGGACCGACCTGTCGCTGGAGTGCGCCCGCGCCGTGCGCTCCGCCCTGCAGCTCGATCCGGCCACCTCCCCGGTGGCGGTGGTGCTGGGGTCGGGGCTCGGTGCATTCGGCGACCAACTGGCGAGCGCCCGCTCGGTCTCCTTCGCTGACCTCCCGGGATTCCCGCGGGCCACCGTCCTGGGGCACGAGGGCCGCCTGGTGCTGGGCGAGCTGGCGGGCGTGCCCGTACTCGCCCAGCAGGGGCGGTTGCACGGCTACGAGGGACACGACGCGGCCACCGTGGCGTTCCCGGCGCGCGTCCTCGGGGTCCTCGGTGCGCGCGCCTTGATCCTGACCAACGCCGCCGGCGCGGTGAACCCCCAGCTCCGGCCGGGCGACCTGATGCGCCTCACCGATCACATCAACCTGACCGCGCGCAACCCGCTCGTCGGTCCCAACGAGGAGCGGCTGGGGCCCCGCTTCCCGGATCTGTCCCGCGCGTACACCCCTGCGCTGGCCGAGGCGCTGGAGGAAGCCGCGCGGGAGACGGGCATCGCGCTGCGACGCGGGGTCTACGCGCAGTTCCTGGGCCCCAGCTACGAGACGCCCGCCGAGGTGCGGATGGCGCGCCTCCTGGGTGCGGACGCGGTGGGGATGAGCACGGTGCCCGAGGTGATCGTGGCGGCGCACCAGAGCGTCCCGTGCTGCGGCATCTCCTGCATCACCAATCACGCGGCGGGCATCGCGGACAAGCCGCTCACCCACCAGGAAGTGGTCACTGTGGCGCAGCAGGTGGAGGGCCGGTTCCTGCAGCTCTTGGAGGCCTTCCTGCCCCGCGCCGCGGCCGCCGTGCCCCCGCGGAAGGCGCTGGCTTAACGATGCGCCGAGCCTCCGAGTATGCGCCGGAGATCCGTGAGATCCGGGGACACCATACCTAACTCCCCGAGTTACGTACGGTGTCCCCGAATCCCCACCCGCGACGTCGAAAGGCATCTGTGACGACGACGTCGGCTACACTGCGCCGATGCCTCCCCCCAAGCCCGAGCTGGACCGTTTGCTGCGCGCCGCCGCGGAGGTGCGCAGGAATGCCTACGCGCCGTACTCCGGTTTCCGGGTCGGCGCCGCGGTGCTGGCCGGAGGGCGCGTATTCGCCGCGTGCAACGTGGAGAACAGCTCGTTCCCGCTGGGCGTCTGCGCCGAGCGCAACGCGGTGGCGATGGCGGTCGCCGCGGGCGAGCAGCGCATCGATGCCGTGGCGGTGGTAGGTGGCGGCGCGCGCCCCGCCGCGCCTTGTGGAGGGTGCCGCCAGGTGCTGGCCGAGTTCGCTCCGCCCGAGGCGCCGGTCCTCTACGCCACCGCGACGGGAGTGCCGGTCGCGACCACCATCGGCGCGCTGCTCCCGTCGGCGTTCGGCCCCGCGGACCTCAAGGTGGCGGAGCAGGGATCCACGGGCAGTCCGGAGGCTCCTTCGCCTGGCAAGCGTCGAAGCGCAGCTCGCGCCCGCGCGTCTCGAACCAGCGGCCGATGAGGTTCGCCAGGAACTGATCCATGTCGAAAGCCTTGCCCGGCTGCGGGTTCCTGAACCCGTGCTGCCCGGCGCGGCTCAGGTAGGGCAGGAGCAGCGCCGAAATGGCCTGCGACCCGTCCTCCAGCCTCACCGGACGAGTGAGCTGGCTGCGCAGCGGCGGGCTCAGCCGGGGGGCGTTCAGGCCGTCGTCGACGCCGTTCGCCGGGTCGAACCCGTAGGAAGTGGGGTCGACGAGCACGTCGCCCGCGCAGTCGGCAGGCGCGTCGCACGAAAGGTGCTGTGGCCCGAGGGCGGCGCGCGGCCCCGAGGTCGGATCGGCGAGGCGCCTCAGGTTCGCGATCCCCTCCACCACGCCCGCCCGGATGAGCACCTGCTCCACCGGGATGCCGTAGGCGGGATCGGGCTGGGTCGTCTCGACGAGCCCCGCCGCCCGGGCCATCGCGATCGCCGTGCTGACCGGCACCGTGGTGTCGCCGACCGTTCCCACCACCAGCGCGGGCACCCGCACGCCGTTGCGGCCGGGCAGCAGGTCCGCGGACCAGTGGGGCGCGTAGCTCACGGGATCTCCGGGCTCCAGGATCGCTTGCGAGAGGGAGACGAGCCGCCGGAAGTCAGGCGTGTTCCGCTCGTAGCCCCAGCCTCGCGCCGGCGAGGTCAGCGGGTCGCCCGCGCGGTACGTCACGCCGAAGAACGAGACGTCGAACCCGAACGTGTCGATGTTCTGCGGCTCGGTGCCGGTGCTGCGCAGCACACCGACCCGGAGGCGGTTCCCGGGCTGCAAGACGGTGACCGTCACCTGATCGGGACCGTTCACGACAGCCGTGCGCCGCACCGAGAGAATCGGCGAGTCCGCCGTCACCGCCACGCGCATCTTCCCGTTCGCGTCGGCGGTCGCGGTGGCACAGGCGTGGTCCCTCTGGCAAGTCGGGGAAGTGTTGTCGAGATTGGTGAGCGTCACGCGATCGCCCTGCGCCAGCGCGAGCGGCGCGATGGGCAGCTCGCGCTCGCGGTTCAGGTCCTGCACGACGAGCACCAGCGTGGGGCTGGTGCCCGGCTGCCCGGGAGCGCAGCGCTGGAGGGCGAAGTCGAAATCGCAGTTGGCGAAGAAGGGCCCCATGGTGCCGAGCATCACCGAGCTCACCACGGGCGCGAGCTGCGTGCGCAGCGCGACGTCGGCGAGCCCGCCGCCGCCGCTCACCGGCGCCGCCGCTTTCACCCCGGGCTCGACCGCGGGAAGCACGCCGGCGAGGATGCCTCCGAGCGAGACCCCGAAGGCGAACAGGTCGCTGCCCGGGTTCGGGTCGCCTGCCGCGAACGTACCGCCCGGGATCGCGGGGTTCGGCACCTTCACGGGCCACACCACCGGCCCGGCGACGTCGGGCGTGCCGTCTCGGTTGAAGTCGCCCGCCACGGGAAACACGATGGAGGTGGAGGGTCCCACGGCCTGGGCGATCTGGGTGGTCCCGTCGAACGTCCGCAGGATTCGCACCAGCATCATCCAGTCCACCACCGACTGGCGTACGGCGTCCCGGGTGTGGAAGGGGTCGGCGGAGAAGAAGTCTCCGCCGGGATCGAGGAATCCGTCGTTGTCGAGGTCGCGCGCCCGGGTGGTGAGCAGGGCAGTCCCGAACCTCCCCAGCCCGTGCCTCGCGAATGCCTGCGCGACCGGTGCGAGCAGCGTCGGGTCGAGTCCGTGCCCGAACGCGTCGATGGAGATGGTGGCCAGGCCGTATTTCGCGAAGGTGCCGGCGAAGGCCAGCAGGTCCAGCGATCGGGTCCCGCCATAGCCGTGGCCGGTGAGCACGGTGGGGAAAGGCGCGAACTGCCCGCCGTTCGCCTTCGGCACGGCGAGCAGGAAGGTGACGTCCTCCGGCTGCGTATGCGCCTGCCCCGAGGCAAGGTTGACCTGGAAGGTCCCGTCCTGGGCCGCCCCCGCGGGGACGCCGATGAAGCTCGGCGAGACGAAGCTCGCCGAGACGAAGTAGTCGATGTACCGGAACGTCTCGAGCAGCGCATTCAGCGTCGCCGCGTCCGGATTGCCCAGCAGCGGCGCGAGGGCCGGATCCGAGAGCACCGGGGGCAGCGCGCTCGCGGGGAGGATGTACGCCTGCGGGTCGGTGAGCGCGAACGCGTCGCGCTCCGGCAGGACGGTCAGGTTCGTGAAGCCCTTCCCGGTCTGCGTGATGGGCGGGAGTGCAGCCGGGTACTGGCGGCCGATCGCGGCGAGGGGTCCGGCCAGCCGGAGGCCGCTCTGGATCGCCTCCAGGTCCC
>DASQBG010000143.1:0-20500 GCA_035635335.1 Myxococcales bacterium
TGCTTGAAAGCCGGCTCGGCCCCGCCGGAGTTGCCCTCGGGACCGCAAGCGACGATGGATGCCGCGACCAGGATCGCGGCCACAATGCCGACGCGCATGGGGAGACCTTTCTGGCGGCCCGGAGCGGACCGCTGGGAGAGAGGGGAGTGAGCGTGGGGGCGCCCGCCCGGTCGTCAGCTACTCATGCTTGCGACGGCTCGCGCAAGGCGCCGCTGGCTGATTCACACGGGAGTGTCGACTGGAGTAATCGCGCCCGCCCCGGCGACGATCAGAAGAAGTAGAAACCCATCCCGGCGAGGAACGAGGTCTGCTTGCGGTCGGAAGTGACGAGCCCGTGGGCGGAGCCGTCGGTGCCTTCCATGAACAGGCGCTGCTTGATTTCGCCGGTCAGGAAGAAGTCCCGCCCGAGGTAGAGGTCGATGCCGGCCGAGGCGCTTCCCGCGGCGCGGAGCGCGGGATCCGGATTGATCGACGCGACGCCGATGCCCACGCCCAGGAAGGGCCGGAAGAAGAACCCGTCGAAGAAATCGTACTTGAAGGAGGCCTCGCCGATCTTGCCGAAGGAGGTGTACTCGCCCGTGAGGCGGAAGCGCACTCCCCCGTGGTCGCCGCGGAACTCGAGCGCGAGCTGTCCCTCTGGCTTGGTCTCGTCGAAGCGGGTGTACCTGGGGAAGGAGGACACCCCCGGCATGAAGACCAGGGCGACGTGTCCGCGGCCCTCGACCCGCACCGGCTCCGGAGCGGGCCTTGGAACGCCGGTCGCGGGATACGCCCAGGAAGCGGGCTGCGAGTACTGTGGGTACGAGCGCGCCGCCGGTCTCGGCGCGGGCGCGCCGTAGTCGGGGTCGCGCGCATAGACCAGCCGGCCGTAGCGGTCGATGCGGGCCTTGTATCCCGGCAGGCACCCCGGGACGTTGGCGGCCGCGCAGGGCGGCGGATCGGCGGCGGAGGCAGGAGCAGACGGATCGACCTGCCCGACGGCGGCGCCGAGCAGCAGAGCAGCGACAGGCAACATGGCCTCCTCCGGGTGGCTCTTGCCCAGGGAGTTCCGGAAACCGGCGGCGGCCACGCGAGGCCGGCCTGGACTTCCCTGGCCCCGAGCGGACTCGGGGCAAGGCCGATCCATTCACCCAGCCGGGGCGGGCGGCGTCCCACCGGACCGCGCTCTGTCGCGGACCGCACACCGCCTCGTCGACCTGGACGGTCGTCCGGCTACGGCCAGCCCGCGGTTACCTTGAGCCGGACGTCGAGGTCCACGTCGGCGGTCCAGCTGTTCGCCGGAAGCGTGCCGCTGCCGGAGACGTCGAGCGTGATGGTCTTGCTGCCGGTGCCCGTGGCGGTGAGGTAGTCGAGCAACTCGACGTCGTCGACGGGGCGCAGAACGAGCGTCTGGCCCGGAAGGCGCGCGGGGTCCTTGGTGTACCGCGCTAGGATCTTCGGCGGCTGCGTCGCGGACGAGATGGTGAGCGTCAGCGTGTCGATTCCGTTGAAGTCGGCGTTGGGCGACTGCTGCATGATGAAGGCGGCCTGGTTCAGCTTCATGGTGCTGCCGATGGTGAACCCGGCTTCCTTCGACGTCGTGGAGCCTCCCGACAGGGGAATGTCGGGCACCTGGAAAGTGAACGTCAGGAGGCTCTGGGGGACGGTCACGGGGACCTGGGGCGCGCCGGGGATGGTCTGGCCGAGGGGCTGGCTGAAGACGAGCGTCGGCTCCTCCATCTCGCCGTAGACGAGCTTGCCGCCGCAGCCTACGAGCGCCGAGGAGGCGGCGAGCGTCAACAGGGTCTTGTGAAACGCGTGGCTCATGGCATTGGTCCTAGAAGAGGAAGAGGAGGACGCCGAAGCTGACCGTCGGCACCTGCAAGAGCATCGAGATGTTCCCAGCGGATTTCACCCCGGTCGGGCTGCCTGGGTTGTCGGCGGTGACTGCCTGCGCGAAGTTTCGCGCCTCGGTGCGGATCCAGCTCAGCCCCGCGCGCAGGAAGAAGACGAACCGCTGCTGCGATCCGAACTCCAGCCCCAGCGACGCCGACAGGTAATCCTCCGGCACATAGCCGAGGAGGATCTTCGCGCCCGCCGAGCTGGGGAACCGGCTCGCATCGCCCGGAAAGAAGTGGCCGCCCTCCAGATGGAGGGTCGGGGTCAGGCCCCACTCGAAGGGGATCACGGTCACGCCGCCGCGAAGCCCGAGGCTCAGATAGTTCCAGTTGAGGCCGCCCTCGAGCCGCAGGAAGCGCCAGGGCCGGAACATCCCGGCCAGCCCCGCGCCGCCCGGTACGCCGCCGTCGACCAGCAGTCCGAAGTGCCGGCCGCCGTACAGGGAGTACCAGCTGGACGAGGGGCCCTGCTCCACCGCCGAGGTCGGCGCTCCGTCGAGCGGCGCGCCCGATCCGCCCTCTTCCTCGTCGGCGCCCACCGCCAGCACGCGGACCGCCGTGAGGCTGCGGGTCGAGGCGATTTGCGCTTGCGGCGCGTGCGCCAATTCTTCCCCGCGCGCCGAGCTGGCTGCGAGGAGGGCAGCAATCACGAAGAGCATCGTCTCTCCCGAAAAGGTGGCACGGCCACCATATCGGCGATCCGACGACCGTCTAAAGAAAGCTTCCTGTGCGCCGAAGTGGTCTGCTCTGCGCTTTCCGGCTAGGGCTTCCGCGATCTCCAAGCGGCGAGCACTTCCTGCTCGCGCTCGGGCGAGATGCCGGCGCGCAGCTTCTTGCGGCGCTCCTCCGGCAGCGTCTTCCAGAAGGCCAGGGTGTCGCGCGCGGTCTCGTCGGGGGAGCGGAACCGGAGACCGCTTCGGACCGCCTTGGCACAGTCGATGCGCGAGAACCCGCCCGACGAGCCCGTCCAGACCGGCATGTCGTCCCAAGCCGAGACCTTGTGCTCTTCGAGGAACTTCTCGGGGACCCAGGTGAGCGCCGCGGGCTTTTCCGCGGCCCTGGCGCAAGAGGCGAGCATCGCACCGATCCGGAGAGGGCGTTCCGGTCCGGTCGCGTTGAACACGCCCACGGTGCCGCGCTCGATGGCGTGCACGATCCAGGCGGCGAGGTCGCGCGCGTCCACGTACTGCACCGGATCCTCTGCCGACCCCGGCGCGAGCGCCTCGCCCCCGCGGTCGATGCGCACCGGCCAGTAGGTGTACCGGTCGGTGGGATCGCCGGGCCCCACGATCAGGCCTGGGCGGATGTTGGTGGCGCGTCCCGGCATGGCCGCTTCGGCCGCCTGCTCGCACAGGGCCTTGAGCGCGCCGTAGTGCTTGCGCACCTCCTCGCTGCCGGGCTCGGTGAGCTTTTGCACCGGCGTGCTCTCGTCCGCGCCCGGCTTCACGTCGTCGGCGAACACGGAGATCGACGAGATGAAGACGTACTGCTTGACGGACGGCGCAAGCAGCTCGGCGGACATCTTCACGAGCCGCGGCACGTAGCCGCTGGTGTCGATGACTGCGTGCCAGTTGCCGCCCTTCAGCGCGTCCAGCTGGCCGTTGCGGTCGCCCCGCAGCGTCACCAGATCTGGGAACAGCTCGGGATGCGTCTTGCCGCGATTGAAGAGCGTGAGCATGTGGCCGCGCGCCCGGGCGTTCTCGACCAGGTGCGGGCCGAGGAAACCCGTCCCGCCGAGAATGAGGATCCGCAGCGGCTTCGCCGCACGCTGCGCCTTGGCGCCTTTGGCGCCCTTCGCCGAGGCGAGGTCGTCGTCGTGCGCCGGAGGCTCGTTCCCGGCAGCGCGCACGACGGTCGCGCCGGCGGCTCCGCCCAGGACGGTCCAGAGGAACTCGCGGCGACTGGTCATCGGGAGGCTCCCGTCACTTCGGCGACGATGCGCCGTCGCAGGGGCTCATCGGGGAGGCGGCCGTACCCGGCGCGGACGTCGTCCGCCATGTGCTCCGGATTCGAGGTCGCGGGGATCGGGCAGGTCACGGCCGGATGGCCGAGGATGAATTTGAGGAACACCTGCGCCCAGCTTGCGCAGTCCATCTCGGCCGCCCAGGCGGGCAGCGGCCGCTTCAGCGTGTCGCGGAAGAGCGAGCCCGCCTCGAACGGGCGCTCGACCAGCACCGCCACGCCGTGCTCCGCGCAGGCGGGCAAGAGACGCTTCTCCGCCTCGCGCGCGCCGACCGAGTACGGCAGCTGGACGAAGTCGGGCTTCTCGGTCCGCACGATCGCTTCCATCTCGCCGAAAGCCGCGTCGGTGTAGTGCGTGATCCCCCAGTAACGGATCGTGCCCGCTTCCTTCCAGTCGCGCAGCGTCGGCAAGTGCGTGCGCCAGTCGACCAGGTTGTGGATCTGCATCAGGTCGAACGGCCGATCGGCGCGCGGCGCCATCAGCCGCATCGACCGGCGCATCTGCGCGATCCCTTCCTCGCGGCCGGTGGCCCACACCTTGGTGGCGAGGAACGGGCGCTGCGCGGGCTCCAGCAACTCGCCCACGACCTGCTCGGCGCGCCCGTACATCGGGGAGGAGTCGATCACCCGCCCCCCTCCCTCGAACAGCCGCCGGAGCACCTCGCGGAGCGGCCTTCGCGCTTCCTCGGAATCGCCCACGTCGAAGGTGCGGTAGGTCCCCATCCCGATGACGGGAAGCTGCTCGCCCGTGCGCGGGATCGGTCGCGTCCGCATCCGTTCCATTCGACCTCCGGCGGCCAGCACCGCGGATTGTGGAGGGGACACCATGAAATGGTGTCCCCCATCTGCCAGCAGCGCCGCGGAGAGCTTGAGCACCTCGCGGCGGGACCAGGTCATCGCGCCTCCAGGGCCCGGTCCTTGCGGGCGAGGGCCAGGCTGTTCCACAGCCATACCGCACAGAGCGCCACCGCTGCCGCTGCGACCGGGACGACTCCGAGGCCCAGGGCCGCAAGGCCCGAGGAGATCCAGGCGGTGACCGCGTCGCCTCCGCGGTAGACGACGGTGTCGATGAAGTTCTTCGACTTGTACTTCTGCTCGCGGTCGACGTCGATGAAGAGGATCTCACGCGTCGGGCGCTCTATTCCGAAGTGCACGGCCCGCCGGAGGCCCTGCACCGCGGTGAGGACGAGCAGCGTGGGCGCGAGGGCGAGCGCGACGAATCCCAGAGCGGTGAGCACCGGCAACAGGCCCAGGCCGGCGCGCACGCCGGCCCGCCGGATCAGCCGCCCCGTGACGAACCCCTGCAAGAGGAGGGTCGAGACGTTCACCACCAGGTCGATACGCGCGAACAGCGCGGTCCGCACGCGCGGATCGGCGCTGGCGCGCAGCACGATCTGCGCCTGCTCGAAGTAGAGGAAGGTCGCGGTGGCGGTGAGCAGGAGGACGTACGCGCAGATGCCGAGCAGGAAGCGCGACTGGAAGACCACGCGGAT
This sequence comes from Myxococcales bacterium, assembly GCA_035635335.1. Lineage (GTDB taxonomy): Bacteria > Myxococcota > Myxococcia > Myxococcales > 40CM-4-68-19 > VBKO01. The sequence goes on from DASQBG010000143.1 coordinate 5,333, forward strand.
CCCGCTGAGGAAGTCCCCGCCGAGCGGCTGCTGCCCGGCAGCCGCGTCGCGCGGCCGCGCGGAGCGCGCCGAGAGGGACCAGCGATGCAGCGCGCCGACGCATTGCACCGAGCACTCGAGCAGCGCGGCGGAGACGACCATCAGATTCGTCGTGCCGAGCGGCTTCACCAGCCAGGTGGTGAGCAGCGGGCCGGCCAGCGCGCCCGCGCTCCCGCCCGCCGCGATGAACCCGAAGAGACGCGCGCCCTGCTCGTGGCGGAAGATGTCCGCCATGAAGCTCCAGAAGACGGAGACGACGAAGAGGTTGTAGACGCTCGTCCAGATGAAGAACGCGCGCGCCGCGCCCACCGGGAAGCGGCCCGTGGCGAACAGCAGCCAGAAGACCAGGATGTTCGCGGTGAAGAAGCGGTACGAGAGCGGGATGAAGCGGTGCCGCGGGAGCCGCGCCGCCAGCGCCGAGAAGGCCGGTACCGCCAGGAGCATCGCCACGAAGGTGCCCGTGAACAGCCACGGCAGCTTTTGCACCCCTCCCGCCACGCCCATCTCGTCGCGCAGCGGGCGCAGGATGTAGTAGCTCGAGAGGAGGCAGAAGAAGTACGAGAAGGCGAGCAGGACGGCCTTGAGCTCGCCCGGCTGGGCGTGGATGGCGCGCGCGGCCAGGCTGACCCACGGATGGGCGGGACGCGGCGCCTCGGTCTCACTGGTGCTGTCGAGCACTTTGCGAAGCTCTCCCGGATGCATCCCTGCGCGGGATGACGCACGGAACCGCTCCGTCTTTCAACCAGCACCTTCGCCCCCTAGCAAGACGGTCCTCACCCGTTGGGCTAGAGTGCGCCGCCGGCGAGCGCCCCCGCACCCGGCGCGCTCCCTTCAGGAGGCAGTCATGGCCCTTTCCAGACACTCCCTGCTCGCGGCGGGCCTCGCCGCCGTCCTCTGCTCCGCCCTCCCTGCTCGCGCCGACGATCCGGCGAAGTCCGCGCAGAAGGTCTCGAAGTCGGGCATCCCCTACCTCTCCGACGACCAGGTCGGCCCGCCGGACCTGGTCGCCGCCATCAAGTCGCGCAGGAGCGGGGGCAGGCTGCTCAACCTGGACCGGATGCTCCTGCACAGCCCGAACTACGCCAAGGGCTGGAACGGGATGTTCGCCGCCATCCGCAACCAGCTGTCGCTGCCCGGAAAGCTGCGCGAGCTGGCCATCATGCAGATCGGCGTGCTCAACAAGGCCGAGTACGAGTGGATCCAGCACGAGGGAGAGTTCCTCAAGGCCGGCGGCACGCGCCAGCAGCTGGACGCGCTGCGGAGCGGAGCCTCGACTGGCGGAGGAGACGCCAAGCTGTTCGACGAGGCCGAGCGTGCGACGATGGCGCTCACCCAGGAGATGACGCAGAAAATTGACGTCTCGCCCGCCACCATGAAGCGCGTGCGGTCGCTCCTGCCCGATGCACAGGTCGTCGAGCTGGTGGGAACCATCGCCGGGTACAACATGGTGTCCCGATTCGTCGTGGCGACCGGTGTCGAGGTGGAGGAGCCGCTCCCACCGGAAGCGGGTGCGCGCAAGTAGGCTGCCCGCCTCGCTCGCTCCCGCCCGCGCCAGAGGGACACGCAGCCGACCAGATCGGCTCCGTTGCTGCGCCCGATCGCAGGGTGTTACCCACCGTTGAGGCTCGCTCGCGCAACCTGCGCGGCGAGGATTTCCGGGGGGTTTTCGATGAAGTCGGGCAAACTGCTCATTGCGATGGGCGCGGCATTTTCTCTGTTGGCTGCACACTCGGCGCAGGCCGCTCCGCAGGTGCACGCGAAGGCGAACAGCGCGAATGAAATCGTGCAGGCCTCGGCCAAGCCTCAGCCTCGCTCGGCCAAATCCGAGGGCAAGGGCCACGGGCACAAGCGGCCCGTCCAGCACGACGCCACGTTGGACTATCCGCAGCTCGGATAGCGCTGAACACATATCGGAATGCCGCGGGGGCGCGTGCCTGGATGGCCACGCGCCCCCCAGTCTTTCCGGCGCGCCTACTTGAGGACGTTGCTCGCGTCCGCCTGGGCGATCAGCGCGTCCGCGTCCGGCTGCAGCAGGAAGCCCTTCTCGACGGCATTCGCCGCAGCGTTGCGCACGGCGTCGACATATCCGGCATGCGTGCCGTAGCGCTCCTCGAGAGACGGACGCGGGTCGGTCGCCGCGCGGTCCGCCGTCCTGACCGCGAACGGGACCACGCCTCCGGTGTAGTCGCAATTCTGGTCCTTGTGGAACCCGGCCGCGGTGATGTTCCAGCCGAAGTAGCTGCCGAGCGGCGCGTCGCGCAGCACGACGGGAACTCCGCCCAGCTCGTTCCCGTCCGAGTCGACCCTCGGCACCAGCATCTTGATGACCCGCTTGATGCGCGGCGGGAAGTTCGTCGGGATGCCCGATCCGTCCGACGGGTCGAAGAAGGGGCCCCAGTCGTAGTCGAGCACGGGGTTGATGAAGGGTACCTCGACGGCGTTGCCGAACCTGGTGAGAGTCGCGCCCTCGGGCACGGATGCGGGAAGGCCCGGTATACCGTCAGGGAACCCCATGGCGGCCTTGGTGGGTTCGACCAGGAACCCGCGATGCCGGCGGCGGCCGCGGTCGTCGCCTTCGGAATCGTCGTCGTCGCCGTCATCGCCCTCCCGGTCCTCGCGATCCTGTGGCCCTCGAAGCGTGGGATACACGCTCGCCGGCGGCAACCGTCCGGTCATGACCCAATTGCGGAAATGGGAGCGGATCGCGTTGACCGTCTCGGTGTGCCGGATCGGGTTGCCCGGCAGGACGGCGGTGCCGTAGTTGTTGCCGGGGCAGTTGGGCGGATTCAGCCTGGCTTCGAAGGGGTTCACGCCCGCCGCCAGATTGGCGCCGCCGTGCGTCGTGCTCGGGATGTAATACCTGCGCACGTTCTCCGGGATCGGGATGTCCTTCTTCCCGTCCGTGCCCACCCACTCGATCGGAAGCTTCAGCTCCCAGACCTCGGCGGCGCCGAAATGCTCGATCACTTTCGGGCAGGTGTGGGTCGCCTTGCACCGGTCCAGGATGCCCCGCTTGGGTAGCCCGCGGACCTTGTCCTGGTACCGCGCCCACCATTGCGGACCCTCGCTGCCGGCCTGGTAGAGCTCGAGGACGCCGTCCGGCTGCGCCCACCGGAGGTTCAGCGCAATGCGCCGGCCAGCGATGATCGGCCACATGCCGTCCGAGACCTGGCGCCGCGCCTCGTCCTGGTTGAAACCGAGGTGCAGCCAGCCGCGCAGGAAGTTGCCCGACTGCGAGACGCCGCGGCTGATCGACCAGCGGACGGCTGGCGCACGGGCGTTCCCCACCACCAGCGGGTTGGCAGTGCCGGACTCGTCCTTCGCCTCGAACTTGAAGAACGACTCGACATCGCGGAAGGCGGCGAAGCCGGCGCCGAGAACGAACGGGTCAGTCGCGGTGAACACGACCTGGTAGAGCGTGTTCCCGTCGAAGCCGTTCGCACGGCCCGTTCCGGGAACCGGCTTCAGGCAGATGTGCGTCGGATCGGGTGTGCCAGGGAACGGCGGGAAGGTTTCGGTCCCTACCCGGTTGCACTTCGCCCAGGCCCAATCGGTGCTCGGGATGATCGTCTCGTCGCTGACCTCGCCAGTCATCGACTCGTGTGCGCGCGCGGTCAGCGTCGCCTTGGTCGTGTCCAGGCTGGCGGGCCTGTAAGGCAGCGGGTTGCTCTGGACCATGAGAGGAGCCGAGCTCGTGCCGCTCCGGTTGACGATACGCGCGAACACCGTGCCGGTGACTCCCTTGAGCACGGGGACCCTGACCCACTCGTTGGTGGTGCGCCTCGTCCCGTCAGCGTTGGTCTGAGCCGTCCCGCCCGAATTGTCCCCTTGCCAGCCGCTGCTCAGGCCGATGTCGCCGTTGCGTCGCTCGATCTCGACGATGTTGATCCTGCCGCCGCGATTGGGCACGTCGTGCCACATGAGTCCGCTGGCCTTGCTCATGTTGACGGGCTTCAGGAGCTGGAAGCTCGCCGTGTACTCCACCTTGCCGCTCGAATTCCTCGGCGCGAGTTGGACGTCCTGGATGATGGCGTTGCGCGGATCCTTCGGATCGAGCTCGCCCGTGGCGAACCCGGCGATCGCCTCGTACTCGCCGACGTCGCCGAAAGAGCAAAGTGGAGGAAGGGGAGCCTGCGCGATGCAGGACGGTCCTCGCGAGACGATCTCGATCTTCGTCACCTTGGCGTGGGATGGCTGCGCCCAGGTGAGCAGCGCGACGGCGAGGGCCGCCGCGGAGGGCAGTCTTCCGCCGGGCAATTGCGGGAACTCGAGTCTCATATCTGGTTTCTCCTTGCCGGCCGGGGACACGGTCGGGCGTGCCGGCCTTATTGCCTGGGCGGATTGCGGGTCAAGGAGCGCTGTGTCGATGAGCTAGCCGAGGTGGAGCGCGGTCGAGTGGTACGCGAAAGGTTTTCCCTGCCGCGCCCGATCCGGTCCTTCGCTCCGCCCATCCGAGAAATCGGATTGCCCTCGCGGAGAAATCGCAGGGACGAGCGCGGGAAACCCCTGGAATGACCGCCCGCTCGTCCAGTCGTGCCGCAGGCGAGGCACGGGCGTTGCAACCCGCCGCGCAGGGGGGAGGGCAGGGGATGGGCGGCGGCTTGGGTGTCCGGTGGGGGTCTACGCCGTTTCTGGCGGCGGCCCTCCTCCTTTCCGGCGCGGCGCGGGCGGAGGACGAGGAACAGGCGACGAAACTGCCTCGGGTGTACGGCAGGGTCTTCGCCAATGCGACCGCGGACGAGCGGAGCCTCTACGAGAGGCAGTTCAACGTGACGGACGCGCGGATCGGCGTGTCGGCCGATCCGTTCGACTGGCTGCAGACGGTGCTCGAGGTGGACGCGTCCTCGCACGCTCCGATCAAGGACGCCTACGGCAGGCTGCGCGACCCGTCGCACCGGTACCGGCTCTACGCGGGCCAGTTCAAGGCTCCGTTCACCGCCCGCTACGAGGAGTCGAGCTGGGAGCTGCCGCTGGTCGACCGCGGCATCGCCGACGACTTCCTGCAGAAGGCTGGATTCACCGGGCACCGCATCGGGCTGATGATCGAGCGCAAGGCGAAGGGCAAGCACGACCTGCTCTCGTTCCGCGCGGCGGTCTTGCAGGGCACCGACGACGACGCCGGGATCCATACCGGCGAGGACGCCGCCGGGCGCGTGGAGTACCGCGTGCTGAAGCCCCTGACCGTCGCGGTCGGCGGGTACTGGGGCGGCCTGACCGGCGCGACGCACCGCCATTCGCTGACGCTCGACTCGACCTTGCGGCTGCGCGAGCTGCGCGTGACCGCCGAGCTGACGCACGGCCACGCCTGGCCGGGCGCGTTCAGCACCGGTACCGCGCTCGTCACCTACGACATCCCGCTGGACCACAGTGGAGACTGGGTGCTGCAGCCGGTCGCCGCCGCCGAGGGCATCCGCGTCCCGGCCGCCACCGCGGGCTACTCGGCGCGCGCGGGGATGAACCTCCTGATGGGCGACACCTTCAAGGTGAAGCTCCAGGGCGAGCACGCCTTGCGGCCGCAGGAGACGTGGTCGGGCAAGGCCGTCACCCTCCAGTTCGGCGCGCGGTTCTAGGAGACGGCCGTGCCGGTCGCGTTCGCCGAGGGGCGGATCACCAAGCTGCGCAGGGAGGCGAAGCTGGCCCTGGCTTTGCCCGAGGCCGCAGCTCTCCGGGCTCGCCTCGCCGCCGAGGTGGGCGCTCCCGCCGTCTCTCGCATCGTCTCCGTCTACTTCGACGGACCGGGTTGGCCGCTCGCCGCGCGCGCCGCCGCCGCGCCGCACGACACCGTGAAGCTGCGCTTCAAGGAGTACTTCCCCGACCGTGGCCGCTCCGGGGGAGGCCGCGTGGTGCTGGAGCTCAAGCGGGAGGCCGGCGGCGTGACCCGCAAGGAGCGCCTGTGGGTCCCCCGCGACCGCCTGGAAGCGGTCCTGCGGGATCCCGAGGACCCGGCGCTGCGCGCCTGGATGGGCGACTGCCCGCTCGTTCCGGCGGTGGCGGTGAGCTACGAGCGCGAGGTCTACCAAGGGGACGAGACCTGGCGAGTGACGGTCGACAGCGGGGTCGAGTTCTTCCGCATCGATCCGCGGCTCGCGCTCTCCGCCGAGCCGCTCCGGCGCGAGCTTTTGGGCGAGCCCGCCGGGCGCGAGGACCGCACCATCGTCGAGCTGAAGCACCTCGAGAGCCACCTGCCCTCCTGGCTGGCCGCACACGGCGGCGCACGCGGGTACAGCAAGTTCGCCCAGGCGATGCGCTGCGTGCACGGCGTCGGGGAAGCGCGCGCGGCGGTCGGGTAGGAGCCCCATGTTCATCGACTTCGAAGGCATCGACGGCAGCGGGAAGACGACGCTCTCCAACGCGCTCGCCGGAAGGCTCGCCGCGCGCGGGCTCCCGGTCACGCATGCGCGCGCGGGCGGAGAGCTGCGGTCCGCCGTGGCCCGCCGCGTCCGGCCGCTCACGCGCGACCCGCAGCTCCTCGAGATGGGCGCGCGCGCCGAGCTCTTCCTCAACCTCGCCCGCGAGGCGCAGCAGATCGAGGAGGTGGTGCGCCCCGCGCTGGCGCGCGGCCGCATCTGCATCACCGACCGGTCGCTGTATTCCCAGATCGCCCTGTCGGCCGGCGGGCGCGGCCTCGACGAAGGAGCACTGCGCGCCGCGGCCGAGCTGGCCGGCGATGGACTGTGGCCGGACCTCGTACTGCTCGTCGACGTCGACCCCGACCTGGCCCGGATGCGGAAGCGGGCGAGCAAGATCCGCGACGCCACCTCCGACGAGGAGTCGGGGCGCAAGGGGCTGTCCGGGCACGGCCTCCTGGTGCGGGTGCGCGCGCAGCTCCTGCGCATGGCCGAGGCGGAGCCCGCCCGCTTCGTGGTGGTGCGCAACGAGGGGCGCCCACTTTCCGCGGTGGTCGAGGAGATCCTCGAGGTGGTGACCGCGCGCCTGGAAGGGCGCCCCACGCCGGCGTCGTCCGGGCAAGGGCGTCCTGCGACGCCCGTTCGCGATCTCGAGCAGGGATTCTTCGCCGCCGTGGACGACCTGGCCCGCACCGAGCCATGGGTGGCCGTGCACCTCCTGACCGGCATCCCGGGTCGCGGGGCGCATCTGCGGCGGGTACAGCACGCGGGAGCGTGGCCGCGCAACGTGGCCGCGAGCCTGGCCGAGCTCCACGACGTGCAGAGCTTCGAGCTGCGCCACGGGCTCGCGACGGTCGCGCCCGCCGAGGTGGCTGGAAGCTTGCGCTCCGATCCCGGCGAGCAGGCGATGCGCCTCCGCCGGTTGCTGTTCGATCGCGCGCCGGCGCCCGTCGTCGCGGGCCTGTCCCGGAACGCTTCGGCGGGCGCCTGGGCGCTGCGCGAGGAGGCGCTCGAGCGCGGGTGGCTGGAGCGCGTGCTCCCCGGGGTCGCGGGGCTCGATTGCGAGCGCGCCTGGAAGCTGCGCGAGCTGGGGATGCGCGCCGCGTTGCACGCATCTGTCGCCCGGAGCCTCGGCGGGGTCGCCGGCGACCGCGCCGACGCCGCGCGCGTGGCGCTGTTTCCGCTCGTGCGGCTCGAAACGCTGGCCAGTACGCGGGGGCTGGACACGCCCTTCGCACGCCGCGCGCGCGAGGAACTGGCGCAGGTCGCGCCGAAACCGGTGCTGCGCTCGCTTTCGGGTGTGAGCGCCGCCTATGCGGACGCCCTGCGGGTCCAGCTCGCCCAGCGCACGAAAGAGGCGCTCGACTCGGTCGAAGGATCGGACGGCGATCTCGCCTGGTCGCTGCGCGAACGCTACCTCGCCGTCTGGCCGGCAGCGGCCGTGCTCTCCTTGCGCGGGCTCGCGCTGCAGCCGCGCGCGCAGCGGCTCATCTCGGCCGCGCTGGCCGCGTTCCCCGACTCGGTCGCGGTGCTGCGCGGGGCGTACTTCGTGGTGGCTCGGGCGATGCAGGCGCGGTCCAAGCCGCGGGAAGCGGCGGCGGGACCCGGGCTCCGGCTCGGAGCATAGGAGGGCGGCATGGATTTCCTCTCGGAGTTCAATCAGCAGATCGCGTCCGCGGTGGCGCCCGTTCACCTGGCCAAGGTCGCCGCCCGGGTGCTGATCGCCATCGCCATCGGCGTGGTCCTGGCGGCGCGGCCCTGGAGGCTCTTCGCCCGCGGGCAGGAACTGCCCAAGGCGACCATGGTCCAGTCCCAGGTCCTGCTCTGCGCCGCCGCGGCGCTCCTCATGATGGTCATCGGCGACAGCCTGGCGAAGGCGTTCAGCCTGGTGGGCCTGGGCGGGTTCGTGCGCTTCAAGGCGCCCCTCAAGGACCCGCGCGACGCCGCCGGCACCTTCGTGCTGCTCGGCCTCGGCATGGCGTGCGGCCACGGCAGCATCGGGATGGCCTGCGTGGGCGCCGCCATCGTTGCCCTGCTCCTGTTCGCCATGGACCTGATCAGCCCGGCGGCCGTCCCGTCCGAGCTGCCTCCGGCAGCCCGGCTCGAGGGCGCGACCTAGCCATGCACGGGGAGAAGGACATGCGCACGGCGCGAAGCACCCTCGCCCTGGCCGCCGTCACGGCGCTTTGCGGAGCCTGCTCGGGCGGCCCGCCGCTCCTCGCCGACCCGTCGGCGAAGTTCGAGCTGCCGCCGCTGCAGACCTCGGTGCCGGAGTACCAGCTGATCATGGACGCGGGCACGCTGGCGATGTTCCACGCCGACGTGAACACGCCCGAGCAGCCGGCGACCCTGGTGCACGACGGTCATCACCAGCCGGTCATGGTCCGGCTGCGCGGCCAGGGCTCACGGCTGTGGCAAAAGAAGAGCTGGCACGTGAAGTTCCCCAAGGGGACGCACTTCGATCACCGGCATGTCCTGAACTTCCTCTCCGAGTACCGCGACCAATCGATGATGGCCGACAAGCTCGGGTACGACCTGCTGGCCGCGATGCACGTTCCCGCGCCGGTCGCGCAGTACGCGCGGCTGTGGATCAACGGCAAGTTCCAGGGCGTGTTCGTCGACGTGGAGCACGTCGGCGGGCGGTTCACCAAGACGCACCGGTTTCCCGACGCCCAAGCGACCATCTACCGGTGCCCGCGCAACGACTGCGAGATGAAGACGTCCCGCGCCCCGTTCCAGTCGAGCTGGATCAAGAAGTCAAACCTGGGCGAAAGCGACGACGTGCTGCACGACATCCTGGACGCCATCAATCACACCCCCGAGCCGGATCTCCTGCGCACCCTCGAAGAGAAGATGGAGCTGGAGATTTACCTGCGCGACATGGCCAACGACGCGCTCATCTCCATGAACATCACCGAGGGCTCGGGGAGCTACGTGATCTACGACCGGCGCATGGGGCGATGGGTCTACGTCCCGTGGGACCTGAACAACTCCGACCTGCGCTGGCAGACCTGGCAGACCGCCGCCGCCGTGCCCGAGACGCGCCACCCGCTCTTCAACTTCACGCTGACCGATCCATGGGTCGAGCGCGAGTACCAGGACAACCTGAGGGTCAATCCGGGCAAGCAATGGACGCCGGTGTTCTCGAATCTGGCAACCCGCATCGCCTTCCACCCCGAGCTGCGAGGACGCGCCTTGGCCCTGATCGAGCGGGCGCTCGACGAGGTGTTCAAGCCCGAGCTGCTGCAACCGCGCTTCGAGGCCATCCAGCGGCTGCTGGCGCCGCACATGGCCCAGGACCCGTACATGCAGTACGACAAGTGGGAGCAGATGCCGCGCTACATGCGCGACTACGTCACAGCGCGCGCCGCCTTCCTGCGCGGCGAGATCGCGCGCTGGCGGAACTACAGCCCCGGCCTGGTGATCGAGGCCTTCGATCCGCAGCAGGGCTGGGTGGAGCTGCGCAACCGCGGCACGGCCGGCGCCGGCACCCAGGGGCTGGTGCTCACGACCGACTTGCGGCGCGCGCTCACGCGCAACGTCCCGGCGGTCACGTTGGCCGCGGGCGAGCGGGTGCGGTTCACGGCCGCCCAGCTGGGGTTGACCTTCGCGCCGCAGGGCGAGCTGGGGCTGTTCGACGGCCAGAGCGTGGCCGGCGCGATCGACGTGCACTTCTACGGAAAGCTCGCGGCGGGGCGTCACGAGGCCCGCAGCGAAGCAGGGGATTGGCAGATCCGCTGAGCACCTGGCGGGCGGGTTTTGGGCGGCGTTGGGGAGGGTGACGATGCAGATCGGCTATCTGGGGCACGCGGGCTTCGTCGTGGAAACGGAGGGGGCGGTCGTGGTGGCGGACCCCTGGGTCTCGCGCCACGGCGCTTTCGGTTCGGCGTGGATGCAGCTCCCGCAGAACCATCACCTGGCGCCGCTCGTGCGCGGGAAGCTGGAGGATCCGCGCAAGCCGCGGTTCGTCTACGTGAGCCACGAGCACGCCGACCACTTCGACCGCGAGTTCCTCGCCTCGCTCGCGCGCCGCGACTTCACCGCGGTGGTGCCGCGCTTCCGGCGGCCCGAGCTGGCCCATAAGCTTCGCGCGACCGGGTGCGAGGTCATCGCCTGCGCCGACGGCGAGAAGGTGCCCATCCCGGGCGGGTACCTGAGGCTGTACGTGCAGGACGCCGGGCTGAACCGCGACTCGGGGTTGCTGGTCAAGGCGGACGGACGGACGTTCCTCAACCTGAACGACTGCAAGATCCACGACCGCCTCGGCCAGATCGCCGCGGAGGAAGGGCCGGTGGACGTCTTCACCGCGCAGTTCTCCGGGGCCATCTGGCACCCGACCTGCTACGAGTACTCGCCCAAGCAGTACGCGGCGATCTCCCGCCGGAAGATGTTCGGCAAGTTCGAGGCGGTGGCCCGCGCGCTGGAGACGGTGCGCCCGCGCCTGTTCCTCGCCTCCGCGGGACCGGCGTGCTTCCTCGATCCGGCGCTCGTGCACCTGAACTTCGAGGAGATGAACATCTTCCCCCGGGCGCAGAAGTTCTTCGCCTACCTCCACAAGCGGCTGCCCGGACTCGACAGCTCGCTGGTCGAGCCGATGCCCGGCGACGTGCTGGACGTGGCGAGCGGGAACTTCACCGTGCTCGCCCGCGAGCGGCTCGACGAGGGCCGATTCGAGCGGTACGTGCGCGACTACGCGGCGCGCATGGAGGACCTGTTCCAGGCTCGCCGCGCGCCGCCTCCTGCGGACCTGCCGGGCGTCCTGGGCCGGCTCCGCGAGGAGATGGCGCACAAGCTGTCGCGCCTGGAGCTGCGCGACCGCGTCGGCCTGGCCCTCTACGTCTGGCTCGAGGAGCTGCCGGAGCGGATGCTCCGCATCGAGTTTCCCTCGCAGCGCATCGAGGAGGTCTCCGCGCTGCGCGACGAACGCCGCTACACCTTCAAGGTCCGCGCCGGCGACGCGCTGGAGGTCCTCGACCGCAAGCTCACGTGGGAGGAGTTCTTCCTCTCCTTCAGGTTCCGCCTCAGCCGATCGCCGGACGAGTACGACCCGGTGCTGCACGGGTTCCTCGCGCTCGAGGCCGACGACCTGCCCTCCCTGTGCGACTCGATCCGCCAGGTCGAGGCGAACAAGGAGCGCGCGATCGTCGCGGCCGGCACGGCGAGGTACGCGGTGCACCGCTACTGCCCGCACCAGGGCGCCGACATTACCGAGGGTTGGGTGGAGGGCGGGCACCTTCTGGTGTGCCCCCGCCACCGCTGGCAATTCGACCTGGAGAAGCAGGGGCAGTGCACGCTGAACAACTCGTCGCTCTGCGCCGAGCGCCTCCCCGACAACGTCGAGCCGCTCCCCGGCACCGTCCGCAAGGTCGAGGACCAGCCGCAGCCCCTGGTCGCGCTGAACACCGCGTCCTAAAAGCGGTTTCACGCAGAGCGCGCAGAGACCGCAGAGAAAAAATTCTTTGTTTTCCTCTGCGCCCTCCGCGAGCTCTGCGTGAAACGCCTTTCGGGGCCGGGTCAAGGCAGGGAGACGAAGAGCTCCAGGTCGAAGCGGCCGTTGTCGCTGCGGACGCCCGCCGGGCCCCGCAGCGACAGCGCCTCGGGAGGAAGCGTGCCCTCCCAGGCGGATGTGCCGTCCACCAGGACGCGCAGCTCGTCGCCCCTTTGCTCCGCGCGCAGGGCGTGGCGCGCGCCCTGCTCGAACGCCGGGACGCGCGACCCGCGCCGCGGTTTGAGATTGGTGTATCCCCCGTTGCCGCAGTCTCCCGAGGAGTGCATGCCCGGGTTCCGCTTCAGCGAGACCACCAACCCGGGCCTGGGCGCGATGCGCCACATCGCGTAGAGCAGGTTGCACCCGTCCTCCGCGCGTAGCTTCAGCCCGATCTGGCTGCGCATCTCCCCGGAGGAGAGCGGTTTCTGCTCGACCGACGGCCCGAGGTACACGAATCGCAGCTCGGCGGTCGATCCGGTCGGGTGCCGCACCACCGCCCGCACCTTGGAGTCCTCGATGCGGAGAGCGCCGCCGGGTCCAGGCAGCACCTTGCCTTCGGTGACTCGCAGATCGGACAGGCCCACCCGCACCAGCTCGGGGCCCGCCACGCCGCCGCCCACGACCAGCATCAGCGCCGCCGCCCCGCGGCTCACTGCCCGCTCTCGCCCAGCACCGTGGCGAGGTCCTTCACGTGGACTTTCAGGAAGGACTGCTCGGCGCGGAGGCGCGTCAGCTCGAACCAGAGCAGCTCGCCGAAGCGCCGCACCCGCGCCGTCTGCAGCTTCCGCACCTGCTCGAGCTGCTGCTCCAGGTCGGCGGTGAGGACCGAGACGTCTCGGAGCCGCGTTTCCTCGGCGGAGCGCATCGCCTTGAGCTGGCGGAGCAACTCGGCGGCGCGGCGATCGACGCCGGACAGATCCTCGGCCTCGCGCTCCCGGCGGCCCTCGCGGGCACGGGCATTGGCCGCGGGTTGGAACAGCCCACCCAGATTATAGGTGACCATCACCATCCCGAAGAGCGGGGGGCTGGTGGTCTCCCGGGTGTCGAAGACGCGGTCGTACGCGCCGCGCAGGCTCAGGTCCCAGGCAGTCGAGGAGCGCAGGCGCCCTGCGATCTGCTCCACTTCGTCGTCCGCGGCGCGGAACTCCTGCAGGAGCTGCCCGAGCGCAGGCTGGCCGGACGGCTGCGCGGCCGGCGGGGGCAGCCGCTCCCGCTCGAGCGCGGTCTCCGTCAGGAGGGCGCGAAGCGAATCCAACCGCAGCCGCGCGGCCTCCAACTCTTCGACGGTGGCCGACTGCTTGCGCAGCTCGTCGCGCAGCTCGTCGACGACCTTCTCCCCTTCCGGGATGGCGGCCTTGAGGACCTCCTCGCGCGCAGCCAGCGCCGGTCCCTTGGCGTAGTCCGTGCCGGCGTAGAGCGCCGCCTCGAGGCCGGCGCGCGAGGTCTCCCTGCGGCATTCCGCATCGCCCCGCCTGCGGACCGTGATGCCCTGGTACAGGTGGCCCAGGCTGTAATTCACGCCGAGCATCAGGCGCTGCTTCTCGGCGCCGAAGGTGGTTCCGTCGGCCGCCGCCTCGACGAGATTGACTCCGCCGAAGCGTCCGAAGAGCTCCGGTGCGACCAGCACGTCCGCCTCGGCATCGGCGACGCCGCGCAAGAACTTGCACGCGCCTGCCGCCTGTCTGCGCTGCGCCTCCTGCCGGTCCAGTTCGCGCGCGACCGCGGCGGCCGGAAGCGACAGCACGGCCACGAGCGCGGCGGCTCCCCTCGGCACCGCCATCCGAGATCCTCCTACGTACGACGTTCAGAATCAGAAGAGGAACGGAGGATGGCCCACGTGCAGCAGCTTCTCCCGCGCTCCGTTGCCGTCCGTGAGCCGGATCTCTACCATTGCGCCGCGAAGCGTGGTGGTGCGGATGGGGTGCTGCTGTTGAACTTCGCCGTCGAGTGTCTGCCCGATGACGCCCACCTGACTGCAGACGACCAGCCCGAAAGCGCAGCGGTAGAGCGGAACGCCCTGGTGGGCCTGCTCGAGGTTCTCGTAGGGGACGAAGGCGACGGTGACGTGGTCCTCCATGGCCTTCAGGTACGGCGAGTTCCGGATCGCCGCCACCAGCCGCTCGAACCGCTCCAGCGACGAGGCGGTACTGCGGAGCTGCTCGGCGAGGTTGTCGCGCGAGGCGGCAGCCTTGGCGACGTCCGCGGTCGAGCGGACGTAGTCCTGTTGCAGCTTGAGCAGATCGAGGCTCAGCGCGGCGTCACCCTTCGCGCCCCTGGCCATGGTGTCGATCGAGCGCACGTCCCGCCGCAGCCGGCCGATGTGCGACTGCAGATCGATGCCACGCGCCGCGAGCGAGAGATCCACCTGGCTCATCTCGGCCAGCTGGTGGTTGGTGGTGAGGTACCGCTCGCGGTCGACCATCCTGGCGGCGAGCAGCGCGTCCTCGCGCGTGCGGGCCAGCCCGGCGTAGGCACGGTTGGCGGAGACCACCTCGTCCTGCGCGACCACGTACTTGGCGCGCAGCGCGAGCAGCAGGGAGAGCTCCTGCGCGCGGCCCGCACGGTCCAACCGGAGCGCGTTTCGGAACTGCTGCTGAAAGGTGAGCTGCTGGGTGAGGACGCGCTCCGCGTCGTCGAGCCTCGCCTGCACCTCGCGGCGCTCCCCGGCGAGCCGGTCGCGCGCCGCCGTCTGCTCCGCCACCTGCACGCTCAGGCGCAGCACCCGCTCGTCGGTGGGCGAGAGGATGGTGGGGGCGACCCACCGGCGGCTGAAGACGAAGAACCCCTGCAGCGACAGGTACGAGAGCAGGCCGGCGAGGATCGCCGCCAGCACCGCGATCCCGGCGGCCTTGTAGGCGTTGACGGCGGCGGTGTTGAGCCGGGCGACGATCCGATCCCGCATGACTGCTCCTTTTCCTTTATGCAGCCGCGGCGACGGGTTCGAGGGCCGGCGCTGGCGCGGCCGCCCGGCGCGTCTCCCAGTTGCCCGAGTCGAGAGTGAACAAGGCGAGGGGCGTGAGCAGCAGGTAGCTGACCGGCATCACGACGGCCATCGGCAGGAAGGAGAACGCCGGCACCCGCTGCGACTCGGGCAGGTGGCGCGTCTCGATGCGGTAGACGAGCCCGAGCAGCGCGACGACCGCGAGGTGGAAGGTGATCACGTCCCAGAAGAAGCCGGTGACCAGGTTGTGCAGGATCACCACCGGATAAGCGACGATCAGCGCGAGCACCGACAGGTAGTGCAGGCACACCACCGGGTGCAGCCGCCAGGCGTGCGTCAGCCCGCCCATGAAG
>DASQBG010000144.1:0-21382 GCA_035635335.1 Myxococcales bacterium
CGCACTGCGGCGCCGGAATCCGCGCCGCGGCCTGCGACCCGCCCGGCCGCGGTCGAGCGCGCCTCTACCCGGCGGGTCACGCCGGCGGCGGCGGCAAAGCCGGAGCGCGCGGCTGCGCAGCCGCGGGGATTCCTGGCGACGCAACGCGCCCGCAAAGCGGAGCGGGCGGCCCGCAGGGAAGCCGCCCGCAAGCCGCCGGGAAACCGCTGAGGAGCGATCAGAGACCGCCGGTCTGGATCTGCCCGCGGAGCTCGCCCCCCGGGTTCCGGCTGGTGTGGACGTTGAGGTACGCGCCGCCGTTGCGCATGGCCGTCAGCACGGTGTCCAGCGTGTTGCCGGTGTTGATGCAGTTCACCACGCCCGACGTACAGGTCGCTCCGGTGAACGTGCCGGTCACGGTGAACGAGCTGGATCCGTTGGTCGGCGTCGTCAGCGGCACGGTGACGCCTGCCGTTGCACCGGCCGCCGCCAAATGGATGTGCATCCCGGTGAACGTGACGGCGGGGCTCACTCCCGTCGCGGTGACGGTCATGTTGCTCCCGGTTACCGTGTACGAGACGGAGCCATCATTGTTGTTGGTGAACACCGCGCTGCCTGTCGGCGTTGGATTTCCGAGACCGGTCGGCGCCGGGATCTCCTGAGCCGAGGTCATGTTGGCGTGGAAGGTCTCCCTATCCGAACTGCTGCCGCAGGCCGCAAGGGCCGAGCAGCACAACAGCATCGTGCCTCGCCGCATGTTTGCTTCCTCCTGTTTCGCTTTCCCCAGCCTGGCCGAAGGACTCGACCGTCGGCACTTCGACAGGATAAAAGATGCCGAATTCATGCTCCCAGAGCGGGTTTCAGCGCAAGCGCCCCGGATGCGAGTACACCGTCATCGAACCATTACGTACGAAGCCGCAAAGGGTCAGGCCCGTCGCCCGCGCCAGGTCGATGGCGAGCGAGCTGGCGGCGGAGACGCTCGCGACGATGGGAATCTTCGCGGCGGAGGCCTTCTGCACCACCTCGAAGCTCGCCCGGCCGCTCACCAGGAGCACCGCGGCTTGTCGCCCGGGGACCTTCCCCTCGAGAACCAGCGAGCCCACGACCTTGTCGAGCGCGTTGTGGCGGCCGATGTCCTCGAAGGCCGCCAAGGGTCGCAGCTCCGCGTCGAGCGCTGCCGCCGCGTGGATGCCGCCCGTGCGCGAGAAGTTTGGTTGGAAGCTCCGGAGCTTCTCCATCGCCGCCGCGACCGCCGCCGCCTCCAGCACGGGACCGTCGGGCAGCGCCGCGCAGCGGTCGATGACGTCCTGCACGCTGCGCCGGCCGCACACGCCGCAGGCCGCGGTCGTCAGGGTCCCGCGGCGGGTGAGCGACACGCGCTCGACGTCGAACTCGGCCCCGGCCGCGGGTGCCACATCGATGGTGTTCCCGAAGCCCTCCTGGTCGGGCCTTCCGCAGTGGGCCACCCGCGACACGTCGTCCCGCGAGGCGATCACCCCTTCGGCGAAGAGGAACCCGATGGCCAGCTCGCGGTCGTGGCCCGGCGTCCGCATCGTGACGGCGAGGGTGTCGCCCGCCGCCCGGATCTCCAGCGGTTCCTCGACGACCACGTCGTCGTCGGCCGCGGGCTGCGCCACCCCGCCGGCGATGCGGCGCACCTCGCGC
The DNA here is from genome assembly GCA_035635335.1 of Myxococcales bacterium. Taxonomy (GTDB): domain Bacteria; phylum Myxococcota; class Myxococcia; order Myxococcales; family 40CM-4-68-19; genus VBKO01. The sequence continues at coordinate 1,645 of DASQBG010000144.1, forward strand.
CGGCCGACGCCTTTGACGACGCTCTTCACGACTCCTTCATCTTCAGCCTGCCCTCATCGTCCACCAAGGCCGTGAAGGACACGCCGCAATAGTTGCAGACCAGCTCGTCGCTGTTGCCGAAGCCGTCGCCCACCGGATTGTACGCGGAGCAGGAGGGGCACTCGAACTCGTCGAACCGGCGCTTGGCCCCCTGGGATGCGCCCGACTTCCTCTGCTCGTCTTCCTCTTCCTCGGAGCTGTACCCGGCATCGTCGCGCGGCATGGCGGAAGCCTAACACGTCGGCGCGGTCCCGCCGCCGCCCGCTTGTCCGGCCGCCAGCGGCGACCCAAGTTGCTCCGCCATGGCCCGCTGGCTCGCCGCCGCCCTGCTCTGCGCCTTGCCCGCGCGCGCTGCCGTGCAGGTCTGGGTCACGGACGAGTCGGAGAAGGTCCGGCCCTCCGCGGCGGCCCCCGGCGCCCCGCCCGCGCGCATCCGGCTCGCGGCCGCCGGAGGTGAATGCGCCGCCGCGCAGATCGTGGTGCGCTCCCCGGAGGGAGTGCGCGGGCTCACCGCCTCCGCTGCGCCTCTGCGGCGCGGAGAGAAGGCCACGGTCCTCCTCGAGCTGTCGCGCGTGGCGACGATCGAGCTGGCGCAGCCCAGCGGCCCGGAGGGCAGCACAGGAGAATGGCCGGACGCGCTCGTCCCCGTTCGCGACGCGATCTGGAAAGAGACGCGTCGAGCCTTTCCGGTGGACGTCGCCCCGGACCGCGCGCAGTCGATCTTCGTCGAGGCGTGCGCCCCGCCGCGCTCGCCGGGCCGGTACGCCGGCGCCGTCGAGCTGGGCTGGATGTCGCGAAAGGGACGGGTGCGCACCTCCGTTCCCGTCGAGCTGCGCGTGCGCGGGTTCGACCTGCCCGCCACGCCCGAGCTGGCGACCGCCTTCGGATTCTCGGGCTACTCCGCCGCGAAGGGGCACGGGAGGCCGCCGCAGGACGGGCGCGAGCTGACGCGACTCTACGACACGATGGCCTTGCGCCGCGGCATCACGCTGTTCGGCGGCACCCAGGACGCGCCCGACTTCGCGGCCCTGGGCGACTCGGTGCGCATCGACTGGACCGGCTACGACGCGGAGGTCGCAACGTTCCTCGACGGTACCGCCCTGCCGTCCGGCGCGCGCTGGACTGCCGTGGAGCTGCGCGAGCCCGCGCGGCTCACCCGGCCGCAGCGCAAATCCTGGCGCCGGGCCTGGGTCGAGCACTTCCGCGAGCGCGGCTGGCTGGATCGCCTGTTCGTATACGTGCAGGACGAGCCGCGTCCGGAGGACTTCCCCCGCGTCGAGGAGCGCGCGCGGGAGCTGCGCGAGGACGCGCCCGAGGTGCGCCGCCTGCTGACGACCGCGTACTCCGATCGGCTGCCCAGCATCGATCTGTGGGTGCCGCTCTTGAACTGCCTCGATCCGCGCGCACCCTCCTGCCCGCGCGCGGCCCCGCGCTCGAGCTACGACAAGCTGTGGTGGTACCAGAGCTGCATGTCGCACGGCTGCGGGCCGCTGCGGCCGCGCGATCGCGAGGCGTTCGTGGGGTGGCCCAGCTACATGATCGACGCGCCCGCCACCGCCGCCCGCGCGATGGGCTGGCTCGCCTTCGCCAACGGGATCTCCGGCGAGCTGTATTTCGACGTGGTGCACGCCTACGGGGAAGGCGATCCCTGGCAGTCGCAGTGGGCCTTCGCCGGCAACGGCGACGGGACGCTGTACTACCCGGGCACGCCGCGGCGGATCGGAGGGGAGCACGACGTCCCGGTCGAATCGCTGCGCGTGGTGCAGATCCAGCGAAGCCTGCAGGACCACGCCTACCTGTCCCTTTGCGCGCGGCTCGGCGACCCCCTGGTGGCGCAGGCGGAGGCCCGCGCCCTCGCACCCTCCTTGCGCGGGTGGGCGCGCGACCCGCGGGCGTACGCCGCCGCCAAGGAGCGGCTGGGGGCGCGCATCGAGGCCCTCTCCGCGGATCGGAGGGCCGGGGCGGTCGAGCTCGGACGGTAGCTCGCTCGATTTCCTTGTCCAGCCCCGCCCTGGGGAGCATCCTCCCCCGCAGGAGACTTCCATGACGGCCACCCTGCTCGCACTGCTCCTCGCCGCGCCCGGCTGCTCGCCGGCGCCGGTGGCCGTCCGGGCCTCGCAATTTGCTCCCGGCGAGCAACTTCGCTACCGGCTCGACGTCCTCGGCGCCGACGTGGGCACCTTCGAGGTCGCGCTGGAGGCGCCCCAGGCCGCGGACCGCGGCCGCGCCTCCCTGGTCGCGCGCTCGCGGGCGAAGACGAGCGCGTTCGTCAGCACCAACCTCGGACGGTACGAGGGGTTCATCAGCACCCTGCTCGGGCCCGACCTGATGCCGATCCACTTCCGCGAGGAGCTGGACGAGGGCGACAAGCACCGCGCCGTCGAGGCGGACTTCCCCCCGCGGGCAGGAAAGCTCCCGGTCAAGTCGAGCATCAACGGCAAGCCCGAGCCGCTCGAGCTGGACGCGACCCCGCTCGCGCGCGACATGCTCTCCACGTTCTTCCTCCTGCGCGCCCTCCCGCTCAAGACCGGCACGCCGGTGTGCCTGGAGGTCTATGCCGCGCGCAAGATGTGGAGCGTCACCGGGGCGGTGGGTCCGCACGAGCAGGTCGAGACCACGTTGGGGAAGTTCAGCGCCGCGCGCATCGATCTGATCGCCACCCGCCTCGACGATGCGAGCGTGAAGCGGGAAGCCCACGTCTGGGTCACCGACGACGATCGCCGGCTGCTGGTGGTCTCCATCGGGGACGTGAAGGGCAAGACCGTCCGCGCCCAGCTCGTCGAGGCGCCCACCGCGCGCGTGAAGACCACCGCCGCCAAGCCGGAGCGCAAGACCGGCGCGCCCCGCGTCGGCACCTCGATCGGCCGTTGACGAGCGTGGCGAGGCAGAGCGGTCAAACCAAGCGATCCAGGCGATCTAGATCAATCCTTTATTCCGGCGGATCTGCTCGACGGTCTTCTGGTACTCCACGTCCCACGCCTGCGTGCCTTCGCTGAGGTGCTTGAGTCGCGCGCGGGCCTCCCGGTCGATGTCCTCGTCGACGTCGAGGTGCTTCTTGAAGACCTGGTAGATCTTCTTCCGGATCTGGTGGTCCTCGGCGTAGACCTCTTCCACGTTGCGCGAGATGAGCAGGAACTCGATCATCTGGTTGATGATGTAGTCGATGCCCTCGTCGCCCATCTTGAAGCCGCGCACGTCGGCCATCTCGCGCTTGACCTGGTTGAACTTGGAGTGGTCGTAGCCGCGTCGCTCGAGGGCCTCGCGGGTGGCTTGGTTCACGCGCTCCTCGGCCGCCAGGTACTCCTTGAGGATGGCGGCCATGTCCATCTCGGCGTCGGCAACGCGCATGGTCTCCACCTCGATGTCCCCATCGGCCATGAGCGTTGCGACGGTGTCGCGGGCGATGGAGGGAATGATCTTCGGGTAGAGCTTCATGCTGCCGGTCCTTTCAAGACGCGTGCCCGCAGGGCGACGCCGCGTTCTAGGACAGCTGGCAAGGGGGTTCAAGGAAAAACCGCGCAAATCGCCACCGGATCGACGCTTACGTAGCGCCAGTGCGTCCGGCGCTCTCGGAGACCGGCTCGGCTCCGGACGGCTCCGGCTCCTGCGGGCCGATCGGCTCTGCGTCTCCCAACTCGGAGTCCTCCAAAGCTTCCAACTCGGCGGCGGCCGCGTCGAAAGCGACGTCGTCGCGGTCGGTGGCCAGGCCGCCGTCGCCCAGTGGTGGCGGTCCTTCGCCTGCGTCGGCGGCTCCTTGGGCAGCCTCGCGCGCTTCGGCCTCCAGGGCGGCGCGCCCTTCGGCGGCGAGGAACCGGTGCACCCGGTCGGCGAGTTGGAGATTGAACCCCTCGACTTGCGCGATCTCCTCCGGACCGGCGGCGCGGATCCGGCGGAGCGAGCCGAAGTGCGCGAGCAGCGCGCGCTTGCGCTTCTCGCCGATGCCCGGGATCTCCTCCAGCAGGCTGCGGAAGTTCCGTTCGCGCCTCAGCTTGCGATGGTAGGTGATCGCAAACCGGTGCGCTTCGTCGCGCAGCCGCGCCAGGAGGAACAGCTCGCCGGTGTTCTGCCGCAGGACGACCGGGTTCTTCTGCCCGGGAAGGAAGACGCGCTCGGGGCTGCGCTCGACCTGGTCCTTGACGAAGCGGCCCTTCCGGCGAGAGCGGCCGGAGGTCATCTCCGTGTTCGGGGTCGTGCTCGGGGTCGGGGTCGGGGTCGTGTTCGGGGTCGAGGTCCCGTTGGCCCCCTCCCCGTGGGCGATCTGCGCCACCTCGGGTTCCGGCCCCGCCCGCGCCGCCCACGCCTCGGTCACCGCGTACCCCTGCCGCGCCGCGAAGCGCGCCTCGTCTTCCACCACCCGGCTCTTCGCCAGCCCGGCGAGCGGCACGTCGGAGAGCGACAACCCCGCTTCCTTGAGCGCCGCGCGCGCGACGTTGAGCTGTCCCTTGCCGCCGTCGACCACCAATAGATCCGGCAGGTCCCGCTGCTCGATGCCCCGCTGCAACCGGCGGGTCAGGACCTGGAACAGGGAGGCGAAGTCGTCGCCCGCCGCTTCGCCGCGCACCTTGAAGAGGCGATACCCGCTCTTGTCGGGTTCACCATCCGTGAATACCACCTGCGACCCCACCGTGAGCTGCCCTTGGAAGGTGGAGATGTCGAAGCACTCGATGCGGCGGGGAAGGCGCGGGAGCCGGAGCCGCGTCTGCAGGCGCTGCAGCGTCTCCACGGCGTTCTTCTTCGTGCGCTGCCGCTCGTCGAAGTTGTGCTGCGCGTTCTCGGATGCCATCTCCACCAGCCGCGCCTTCTCGCCCCTCTCGGGCACGTGCACCCGGACGCGCTCTCCCTTGCGCTCGCTCAGCCACGCCTCGAGCGCCTCGGGGTCCGGCAGCTCCATGGGGAGGAGCAACTCCTTGGGGATGAACGCGCCCGATTCGTAATACTGGTCGAGGAAGCTGGAGAGAAGCTCCTCGGTGGGGAACTCCTGCCTGCTGAAGCTGAAGCTGCGCCCGCCCGAGAGCCGGCCGCCGCGGAAGAAGAGCAGCTGGACCTCCAGCAGCCCGCCTTCGCGGTGGAAGCCGAGCACGTCCTGGTCCACCGCGTCGCCCAGCACGGTCCGCTGCTTCTCCAGGCTGCGCTCGATGGCGTGCAGCTGGTCGCGCAGCTGCGCCGCGCGCTCGTACTCGAGCTTCGCCGCCGCCTCGTTCATCCGCCCGCCCAGCTGCGCCGTCAGCTCGTCCGCCTTCCCTTCGAGGAACAGCGCCACCTCCTCCACGCTGCGCTGGTAGTCCTCCTGCGGGACGCTGTAGACGCACGGCGCCGGGCACCGCTTGATCTGGTACTGCAGGCAGGGCCTCCTGCGGTTCGCCATCACCTGATCGGTGCAGGTGCGCAGCTGGAAGTGCCGGTTCACGATGCCCAGCGTCTCCCGGATCGAGGAGGCGCTCGAGTACGGCCCGAAATAGCGCGCGCCGTCCTTGCGCACGCGCCTCACCACCTCCAGGCGCGGGTACGGGTGCGTGCGCGAGAGCCGCAGCGAGATGAAGTTCTTGTCGTCGCGCAGCCGGATGTTGAAGCGCGGCCGGTGCTTCTTGATCAGCTCGTTCTCGAGGAGGAGCGCGTCCTTCTCGCCCGGAGTGATCATCACCTCGATGTCGCCGAGCAGGTCCGTGAGGAAGGGAATGAAGATGCGGCTGTCGCCGGTGCGCTCCTGGAAATACTGGGCGACGCGCGAGCGGAGGTTGACCGCCTTGCCGACGTACACCACCGCGCCGGCGCGGTCCTTCATGATGTAGCAGCCTGGCTGCGCGGGCAGCGCGTCCAGCTTCCGCTGCAGCTCCTCGGACAGCATCGTATTCGATCCTATCTATCCGGTCGCCATTTCCCGAGCAAAAGCGGAGCGCCGCCTGACCGGCCGTCCACGAGCGCAGCGCCGCCCTAGGGGCGGCAACTGTCGGCGGCGGCTGTCGGCGGCGACTACCGGCGGACTCCGCCGCCGCGGCTGCGGGGCTGCTTGCGCCGGCTGAACCGCCCGTGCTCCGGGCGCTGCGGCGCCGCGATGCCCGCCGCCGCCCGCGCCTCGGCGCGCAGCACCTCCGGGCGCTTGGGCAGGATACCCAGGTCGAGGTCCTTGATGGCCTGGATCCGGTCCCGGATCATCGCCGCGCCCTCGAAGTCCAGCTCCTGGGCCTTCTCGTGCATCTCCGCTTCGAGCCGCGCGATCAGCTTGGGCAGGTCGCGCTTGTCCTTCGGCAGGTAGCCGGCCAGCTCTTCCTTGCCGGCGAGCGCATCGTCGGCATCGGTGGCGATACCCTGGATCTGCAGGTCGAGGATGGCGCGCTTGACGCTCTGCGGAGTGATGCCGTGTTGCTCGTTGTAGGCCTTCTGCTTGGCGCGCCGGCGATCGGTCTCCTCGAGCGCGGCCTTCATCGAGGCGGTCACCGTGTCGGCGTAGAGGATCACCCGGCCTTCCAGGTTGCGCGCCGCGCGGCCGATGGTCTGGATCAGCGACACCGACGAGCGCAGGAAGCCTTCCTTGTCCGCGTCGAGCACCGCCACCAGCGAGACCTCGGGGATGTCCAGGCCCTCGCGGAGCAGGTTGATGCCGACCAGCACGTCGAACACGCCGCGGCGCAGGTCGCGCACCAGCGCGAGCCGCTCCAGCGTGTCGATGTCCGAATGCATGTAGCGGACCTTCACCCCGAGGTCGGCGTAGTACTCGGTCAGGTCCTCCGCCATGCGCTTGGTCAGCGTCGTGACCAGCACCCTCTGCCCGGCGGCCGCTCGCTTGCGGACCTCTTCGAGCAGGTCGTCGACCTGCGAGGCGACAGGACGGACCTCCACCTCGGGATCGATCAGCCCGGTGGGGCGGATGATCTGCTCGACGATGACCCCTTCCGACCTCTGCAGCTCGTACTCGGCGGGCGTCGCGCTGACGAACACCGCCTGGTTGACCATCTTCTCCCACTCGGCGAACTGCAGCGGCCGGTTGTCGAGCGCGCTGGGCAGGCGGAAGCCGTACTCGACCAGCGTCTCCTTGCGGGAGCGGTCACCCCGGTACATCGCGCCGATCTGGGGGATGGTCTGGTGCGACTCGTCGATCACCAGCAGGTAGTCCTTGGGGAAATAGTCGAGCAGGCACGGCGGCGCCTCGCCGGCCTTCCGGCCCGAGAGGTGCCGCGAGTAGTTCTCGATCCCCTGGCAGTAGCCCATCTGCTCGATCATCTCGAGGTCGAACTGGGTGCGCTGCTCGAGCCGCTGCGCCTCGAGCAGCTTGCTCTGGCCGCGCAGCTGACCCAGCCGCTCCCGCAGCTCTTCGCGGATGTCGAGGATGGCGCGCTTGCGGCGCTCCCCGCTGGTCACGTAGTGGCTGGAAGGGAAGATCGACATCTTCTCGATCTGCGCCAGCACCTTGCCGCGGAGCGGGTCGATCTCCTTGATGGACTCCACCGTGTCGCCGAACAGCTCGACGCGGATGGCGCGCTCCTCCTCGTACGCCGGGAAGATCTCCACCGTGTCGCCCTTCACCCGGAACGTCCCGCGGGAGAAGTCGGTGTCGTTGCGCTCGTACTGGATCTCGACCAGGTCGCGCAGCAGCTTGTGGCGGGGGTACTCCCGGCCGGCCTCCAGGCTCACCTTCAACTCATAGTACGCCTCCGCGGTTCCCAGGCCGTAGATGCAGGAGACGGAGGCGACGATGAGCACGTCGTTGCGCGTGAGCAGCGAGTGCGTCGCCGCGTGGCGCATGCGGTCGATCTCGTCGTTGATCGACGAGTCCTTCTCGATGTACGTGTCCGTGGTCGGGACGTACGCCTCGGGCTGGTAGTAGTCGTAGTAGCTGACGAAGAACCCGACCGCGTTCTGCGGGAACAGATCCTTGAACTCGCCGTAGAGCTGGCCGGCCAGCGTCTTGTTGTGGGCGATGACCAGCGTGGGCCGCTGAATCTCCTGGACCAGGTTCGCCACCGTGAAGGTCTTGCCGCTGCCGGTCACCCCGAGCAGCGTCTGCTGCCGGTCGCCCCGGCGCACGCCCGCGACGAGCTCCTCGATGGCCCGGGGCTGGTCGCCCTGCGGCTTGTAGTCGCTGACCAGCTTGAAAGGCATGGCCGTCAAGTGTAACAGGCGCGCTCGGATACCGCCTCCCACCGAGGTCCCCCATGCGCCAGACGATCGCTTGTACTCTCGCCGCCCTGCTCGCCGCCTGCGCCGCGGAGGCGCAGACGGCGCGCCCCCAGCCGCGCCAGCAACCCACCGCGCCCGCGGCCGCGCGCCCCGATGCGCCGGTGATGGGGGAAAGCCAGGCCCGCCCCGGGTTGCCGGTCGTGAGGCTGATCGCGACGGGCGGCACCATCGCCATGAAGATCGATCCGGTGAAGAAGGCGCCGGTGCCGGCCATCTCGGGCGAGGACCTGGTTGCCACCGTCCCCGAGATCGCGCAGGTGGCCCACGTCGAGGTGGAGAACCTCTCCAACGTGCCCAGCGACTACATGGACCCGGATCGCTGGGTGCAGTTGCAGAGGTCGGTGGCCCAGGCGCTGGCGCGGCCCGAGGTGGCCGGCGTGATCGTCTCGCACGGAACCGACACCCTGGAGGAGACGGCGTGGTTTCTCGACCTGACCGTCGACTCGCAGAAGCCCATCGTGCTCATCGGAGCGCAGCGCAACGCCAGCGAGCGCGACTTCGACGGCCCACGCAACCTGCTCAACGCGGCCCGCATCTGCGTCGATCCGGGCGCGCGCGGCAAGGGCTCCATGATCGCGCTCAACAACAACATCAATGCTGCGCGCGACGCGGTGAAGACGCACACCTCGGACGTGGACACCTTCAAGTCGGGCGATCTGGGCTTCCTCGGGTACGCCGACTATGACCGGGTAGTCTGGTACCGCGCGCCGCTGCGCCGGCAGCACGTGGCGCTGAAGGCGCTCGGGGAAGGTCAGCACCTTCCGCGGGTCGACATCGTCCCGATGTACGGCGGAGCCGACGGCACGTTCGTGCGCGCCGCGGTCGCCGCGGGCGCGAAGGGGCTGGTCATCCAGGCGCTGGGCTGGGGCAACATGAACGTTCCGATGTTCCAGGCGGTGAAGGAAGCGATCGCGAAGAGCATTCCGGTGGTGATCAGCACGCGCGTGTGGACCGGCCGCGTGTTGCCCAACTACGGCTTCGAGGGAGGCGGCAAGACCCTGCAGCAGGCCGGCGCCGTCTTCGCCGACAACCTCTCCCCGCAGAAGGCCCGCATCCTGCTCATGCTCGCCCTGCAGACCACCGCCGACCCGAAGCAGATCCAAAACATGTTCGACCGCTGAGCTGGGTCCGAGGCCGTACCTCCGATGTCACGCTCTCTGATCCGGCGCCTTCGACGGCTCCACCAGGGGGAGCTCGCTCCCCCTGGACCCCCAACATCTCACGGTCGACACACCGGAACGGCCTACTCAGAGCAGGACGCGCCAGTCGGTGCCGGTTGGCGAATCGCGCAGCTCGACGCCCCGGTTCGCTACCTCGGCGCGGATGGCGTCGGCCTGGGCGAAGTCCTTCGCCTTGCGCGCGGCGACGCGCGCGGCAATGCGCTCCTCGACCCAGCGCGGATCGATGTCCTTGCGGCGGGCGGCGAGCTGGCGGCGCGAGCGGACGGCCTCCTCGGGCTTCCGCGTGGAAAGCCCCAGCACGTGCGACAGCTCGCGCGCAGTCCGCAGCACCGCTGCCACGTCCGCCGGCGGCGCCTTCGCGTCGATGCTCGCGTTGAGCCGCGCGTAGAGGTGCTCCACCCGGGCCAGGGCGTCAGCGGTGTTGAAGTCGTCCTCCATCGCGGCGCGGAACTCCGCCACCGCTTCGGGAAGCGGCTGCGTCTCCGCGCCGAACTTCTTCTGGGCGAGGTACGCCTGGCCCTTCGCGAGCGACTCGTAGAAGTACTCCACGCGCCGATCGGCGTCGGCGAGCGCGGACTCGGTGAAGTTGATCGGGTGGCGGTAGTGCGTCGAGAGCAGGAAGGCGCGCAGCGACTCGCCGTCCCAGTGCTGCAGCAGGTCGCGGATGGTGCGGAAGTTGCCCAGCGACTTGCTCATCTTCTCGGCGTCGATGGTGACGAAGCCGTTGTGCATCCAGAAGCGGGCCAGCGGCTGCCCCGAGGCGGCCTCGCTCTGCGCGATCTCGTTCTCGTGGTGCGGGAACACCAGGTCCTTGCCGCCGCCGTGCACGTCGAAGCTCGTCCCCAGGTACCTCTGCGACATCGCGGAGCACTCGATGTGCCAGCCGGGCCGCCCCGGGCCCCAGGGACTTTCCCAGGTCACGCTGGCCGGCTCCCCGGGCTTGGCCGCCTTCCAGAGAGCGAAGTCGAGCGGATCGCGCTTCCGTTCTCCGGGCTCGACCCTGGCGCCGGCGAGGAGGTCGTCCAGGTTCCGCTTCGAGAGCTTCCCGTACGGTGGATAGGAGCGGACCGCGAAGTACACGTCGCCCCCGGCGGCGTACGCGTTCCCCCGCTCGATGAGCTGCGCGATCAGCTTCTGCATCTCGGGCACGTGGTCGGTCGCGCGCGGCTCCACGTCCGCAGGCAGCACCGAGAGCGCCTCGAAGTCCTCGCGGCAGGCGGCGATGTAGCCTTCGGCCAGCGCTTTGGGGTCCTGGCCCCGCTCGGCCGCGCGCCGGATGATCTTGTCGTCGACGTCCGTCCAGTTGCGCACGTAGGTGACGTTCCAACCGGCCCAGCGCAGGAAGCGCACCGCGGCGTCGAACGCGACCAGGAAGCGCGCGTGCCCCACGTGCGAGACGTCGTAGACGGTGATGCCGCAGACGTAGATGCCCACCCGCCCGGGCTCGAGCGGGACCAGCTCTTCCTTGCGGTCGGTCAGGGTGTTCCACACCCGCTGCGGCATCACTGCCTCAAAGCCGGCGGGCGCGAGCACGTCAACCGTGCCCGCGCCCGCCGCGAAACTGTCCAGTAACTGGTCAGCAGTTGAAGATTTGCTTCAGGTCCGTCTCGATGTCGTCTTCGTTGACACCCTTCGCCAGCGACAGCTCCTTGATGAGCAGGTTGCGCGCGGTGTCGAGCATCTTGCGCTCACCAAACGAAAGGTCCTTGTCGAACTTCAGCAAGTAGAGGTCGCGCAGCACTTCCGCGATCTCGAACACGGAGCCCGTCTTGATTTTCTCCATGTACTCGCGGTAGCGCCGGTTCCAAGTGGCGGAATCCACCGAGATATCCTTCTGCTTCAAGATGCCGTACACCTTGACGACGGCCTTCTCGTCGATCAGGTTCCGCAGGCCGACCGAGCCGACCTTGTTGATGGGGATGAGGATCTTCATCCCGTTTTCCATGATCTTGAGCACGTAGAAGGACTGCCGCTGACCGGCGATGTCCTTGTGCTCGATACCCATCACCTCTCCGACTCCCTGCCCCGGGTAGACGGCCTTGTCGCCGACCTTGAACGTCTGCATATGCGGCTTGTATCACGGCTTTGCACCCTGCGTCAAGCTCCCGGCTTGACTCGTCGTCGGAGCGGGGTGTAGGGTTACCGACTCGCGGTCGGTATGTAGGACTTGTCCTACATCTGAGGGGACACCATCAAAATGGTGTCCCCCAACGGCTTGGTGGTTGGGGCTTGGCGGTTGGGTGGGGGGGGGCGGGCGATGGGGCGGCCGCTGCTGGCGGCATGCGTGGCCTTTTCCGCGGCCGCCTATCTCGGACTCGGCAGTGACTCGGGACTGGTCATCGCGCTGGCGTCTTGCGCGGTGGCGACCGGCGCCGTTGCGGCCTTGCGCTGGCGGGCTGCCGCCGCCCTGGGCCTGTGCGCGGCGCTCGGATTCGTCCGCGGCGGCTGCGGCGGCAAGCCCGCGCGCGACGCAGCGCTCGATGGCGCGCTGATCGACCCGGCGCTGGATCGGGGCGGGCGCGAACCGGTCCGCGTCGAAGGGACGGTGCTGGAGGCGGAGCCGCGCCCCCGCGGCCTTTCCGTGGTGCTCCGCATCGAGCTGCTCGAGCCTCGCCCAGGCGACGCCCTGCACGAGCCCCGCGATCCGCCGCTGGCCATGGTCCTGGTGGAGAACGCGCCCGTCCTGGCCCGCGGCGCCCGTATCCGCCTGTTCGCCCGGCTGCGCGAGCCACCCCGGGCCCTCAATCCCGGCGAGCGCGATCGCCGGCGCGACCTGGCGCTGCGCGGCATCGCGTATCAGGGATCGGCCGATTCCGCCGAGGTGCTCGCCCCCGCGCCCCGTCCCTGGCAGATCGTGGCCGATCTGCGGGCGCGCTTCGCGCGCCGCTGCGCGGAGGTGTGCACCACTCCGGCGCGGGCGGGCCTGGTCGCCGCTCTCGGCGCCGGGGATCGGTCGCTGATTCCGCCGGAGGTCGAGGAGGACCTGGCCGCCAGCGGCCTCGTGCACCTGCTCGCCAGCTCCGGACTGCACCTCGCGGTCGTCGCGCTGCTGGTCCGCTGGGTGGCAAAGCAGCTCTGGCTACGCGGGCCGTGGGCCACTCGCGCGCGGGCCGCAGCCGTGGCGTCGCTCTGCGCAGCGCCGGCCGTCGCCTTCGAAGTGCTCCTGCTGGGCGCGCCCTGGCCTGCGATCAGGGCAGGCGCCGGCGCGGGGCTCGCGCTCTCGGCCGATCTGTGCGGCCGGCGCACCGACGGTCTCACCGCCCTGTTCGTCGCCGCGGCGGCGTGCGCCGCGCTCGACCCGGCCGCCACGCACGACCTGGCCCTGCAGCTCTCGGTCGCCGGGGTCGCGGGGATGCTCGTGCTGGCCGACCCGCTGCGGGACTTCTTGCCCCGTCCGCTCCCGCGACTCCCCGCGCCCGGTCGCTTCTCTGAGATCGCCGGGCGCGTGGCGGAGCACGGCCTGCGCCTGGCATGCGCGACGGGGGCCGCCACGCTCTGCACCGGCCCGCTGATCGCCGCGGCATTCCACCGGGTCTCACTCGCCACCGTGGCCGCGAACACCATCGGCCTCGCGCCGGGGTTGCTCGCCATCCCCATCGCCTCGCTGGCGGTGCCCGTCCAAGCACTGTTCGCGCCCGCGGCGCTGCCGCTGCTCTGGGCGGCGGACCACCTCGCCGGCCTGACGCTGCTCGCGGCGCGAGGCTTCGCCGCCCTGCCCTACGCCCGCATCGTGGTCGCGGCGCCGGCGCCGTGGACAGCGCTGCTGTGGTGGGCGGCGGCGTTGCTGCTGGCGGGATACCCTGCTCCTCTCGGGGCCGGCTCGCGACCACGGCGGCCGGCCCCTCGCGCCCGCCTGCGCCGGGCGCTGTTCCCGGTCTGCGCGCTGCTCTGCACCGGGTTCGTCCATGCGGCTTCACCGCGGCTGTCGAGCTCGCTGCGGGTCACCTTCCTCGCCGTCGGCCAGGGCGACGCCGCGGTCGTGCAGCTGCCCGGCGGCGGCGCCCTGCTCGTCGACGGCGGAGGCGACTTGCGCGGCCTGGCTCCTCCCGGAGCGGACGTCGGCTCGCGCATCGTGCTTCCCGCCCTCGCCGAGCTGGGCGTCTCGCGCCTGGACGCGGTCGTGCTCACCCACCCGCATCCCGATCATGCCGGCGGGCTGTTCGCCGTGCTCGACCAGCTTCGGGTGGGCGAGCTGTGGGTCACCGGCGAGGCCGGACCGGGGAGGCTGGGGGATTTGCTGCGCGAACGGGCGCAGGCTCGCGGCGTCCCCGTGCGCGAGCCGGCGCCAGGGACGGTGGAGATGGGCGGGGTCCGCATCGAGATCCTCCGGTCGGGCTGGCACCCGTCGCGCTCCACCAACGACAACTCGCTGGTCCTGCGCCTGGTGCACGGCTCGGTCGCGGTGCTGCTCGCGGGCGACGTCGAGGCCCTCGCCGAAGCCGAGCTGGCCCAGTCCGGCCGCGACCTCCGGGCCGACGTCCTCAAGGCCGGCCATCACGGCAGCCGCACCAGCTCTACCGACGCGTTCCTGCGCGCCGCCCGCCCGGCGCACGTCGTCTTCTCCGTCGGCGCGCACAACCCCTTCGGCTTCCCTCACCTCGAGGTGGTCGAGCGCGCCCGCTCCCTCGGCGCGGCGACCTGGCGCACCGACGCCGGCGCAGTCACCGCGGTCAGCGACGGCCACACCGTCGAGCTCCGGCAACCCGTGCCCTGATCAGTCCGCGAACCGCAGGGTGGCGAAGCGGTCCAGGTTGTGGAAGTCGGCGACCATCGGCGGCGAGTAGGCCTGTCCTTCGCCGGGCCGACCCGGTCCTTGGCGCAACCGGTACAGGTTGAAGCGCCACCTGTCGCCGCGCTGAGGCCGCGGCCGGGGCATGCCGGTCAGCGCCGCGAAGGGGATCGCCAGCTCCGCCGTCCAGCCGCGGTCCACGTCGCGCGAGTCGTTCAGCGTGCCGTCGACGTGCACGGCGTGGCGGGCGCGCGACGACCAGGACAGATCCATCCCCTGCCTGCGGCCGGTGAACGAGGCGTCGAAGAGCGCGTTCGACGGCGCGAGCTCGATCTCGTCGTATCGCCGCAGGTCGCCGCTCGGGTTGAGGAACATCTCCACCACGTTCGAGGTGTAGAGAGGCTCATCGTCCCGGCTGAACGGCGTCGAGACGTCCGGGTCCTCCGCCTGGAACGCGACGTAGAGGTTGTCTTCGTCCCAGAGCAGGCGCGCGACCGTCTGGGCCGTGGAAGGTTTCCCGTCCTGGGACCGCACGAAGGGACCCGCCCGCTCCGCCCGATCCCACGCCGCCTCGGCGAGCAATCCGTCGATCTCGATCGGGCCGCTCGTACGATGGACCACGTAGTCGCCGCCGCGGCGGCTGCATCCACCCGTGGTGGCGATGGCGGTCGCGGCCAGGGCTGCGACGGCCCGGAAGCGGCCAGCCGCCCGCCGCCTGTCCTCAGGCAAGCCCGGCGCGCCGGACGATCAGATGGCAGAGGCGCTCGTGCCCGCCGAGCAGACTGGAGAACTGGAGCGGCCCGCGCCGCGTCCGCACCGCGTAGTTGGTGCCGAGCAGGCTGGGCAAGACGTCGATGCGCAGGATGTCGTCGAAGGAGAAGTGCCGCACCGCCGAGAAGGTGCGCACGGTGAGCCCCGAGTCGCTCACCGTGTATGCGAGCCGCCCGTAGAACATCGAGCAGGCGGTGAAGAGCGCGATGAAGAATGCGGCCGAGAGGAACGCCTGGCGGGTCGCGCCGTGGAGCCCGAGCAGCGCGACAAACACGCCGATCCAGAGTGTATCGGCGGCGAGCACCACGGTGCGGAGGACGGCGCGGGGGCGGAAGGTCTCGGGTGCCAGGGCTTCTCGACCTCTGGGAAGCTGCACCATGTCAGGAGCATAGCGACGCGGATCATCGCGAGCAATTCCGCACCCGGGCGCTGCTAGCATGGGGGCATGCGCGACGTTTCGCAGGCGCTCGCCTCCCCGGCGGCCTGGGAAGACCCGGACCGCGCCGCGCGCCTCGCGCCGCGGCTGCAGGACGAGACCGGCCTTGCCCCGTCCGACGCCGAGCTGCTGCTGCGGCTGTGCGAAGCGAGCGCCGACCCCGACGGCGCCCTCGCCGGAGCCGTGCGGGCGCTGGGAGCGCGGCGGACCCACCTGGGCCGGCCGGCTTCGGTCGCCGCGCTGGAGCCGCTCGTCACCATCTGCGCAGCCTCGCGCTACCTGGCCGCCCACCTGGCGGCGCGGCCGCGCCTGCACGATCTGCTGCCGCTGCTCTCCGCACGCACGCGGACTGCCCAGGAGGCGCTCTCCGCGGCGCTGCGCCACGCCAACGCAAGGGACGCGGAGGCGCTCGCGCGCAGGCTCCGCCGCCACAAGTTGATCGAGGTGCTTCGCATCGCGCTTCGCGACCTCGGCGGCCGCGCTCCCCTCGCCGAGTCCGCGCGCGAGCTGTCCTGGCTGGCTGCCTCCGTCCTGGAAACGGCGGTCCGCTTCCATTACGCCCGCCTGTGCGCGGAGCACGGGGCGCCCGAAGGACGGACGGCGGTGGGCGCTTCCGGATTCTGCGTGCTGGGGATGGGGAAGCTGGGCGGCACCGAGCTGAACTTCTCGAGCGACGTCGACCTGCTCTACGTCTACGACCGCGACGGCCAGACGCAGGGGCCGCAGCCGATCGACCACTTCGCCTTCTACGCCCGGCTGGCCGAGGAGGTGACGCGAGCGATCGGGGCAACCCCGTTCGTCTTCCGCGTCGATCTCGACCTGCGCCCCGAAGGCCGCAGCGGGCCGATCGTGAACTCGCTGCGGGCGCTCGAGCTGTACTACGAGGCGCAAGGCGCGCCCTGGGAACGGTTCGCCCTGCTCAAGGCGCTGCCCGTCGCGGGAGACCTGCCGGTCGGCGAGGACGGGCTGCGGCGGCTGGCTCCCTTCATCTGGCGCAAGTACCTCGACCTGGGCGCGGTGGAGGAGATGCGCGCGCTCAAGGCGCGGGCCGAGCGCGAGGCCGGCAGGCACGGCGGACAGGACCTGAAGCTCGGCCCCGGCGGCATCCGCGAGGTGGAGTTCTTCGTGCAGGCCTTGCAGCTCCTGCACGGCGGAAAGGATGCGAGCCTCCGGGTCAGCGGCACCCTGCCCGCGCTGGAGCGGCTGCTCTTCGCCGGCCTCATCTCCAGCCGGGACCGCGACGAGCTGGCCGAAGCGTACGTGTTCCTGCGCCGGCTCGAGCACCGCGTGCAGATGGTGGCGGAGCGCCAGACGCACGCGCTGCCGGACGACCCGGCCGAGCGCGCCCGGCTCGCGCGCCGGACCGGTTATCCCGGGCCCCGCGAGGAAGCGGCGCGCGCGCTCGACCGGGACCTCCAGCTGCACCGCGGGCGTGTCGAGGCGCGCTTCCGCGACCTGCTGCGGGTAGCGGGCGGCGGCGCGCCGGACGCCGATCCGAACGCGACGCTCGCCGCCGATGCCCAGGCCGAGCCTGCCGAGCGCCTGCAGGCGCTGCGCGCGCTGGGGTTCCTCGACGCCGAGGCGGCCACCGCCGAGCTCGCGCGGCTCGCGCGCCGGCGCGAGACGCCGTTCTCGCCCCGCGCGCCGCCCGAGTTGCAACAGCTCGCGCCGCGCCTGCTGCAGGAAACCGCCGCCGCCCCCGACCCCGACCAGGCCCTGCGCCACCTCGCCGACCTGTTCGGGCAGCTCTCCAACCCGCGCGCCGTCTCCGAGCTGCTGGCGGGATCGGCGCGGACCGCGCGGCTGCTCGTCTCGCTGTTCGGATCGAGCGACTTCCTCAGCCGCTCCCTGCTGCGCCATCCCGAGCTGATCGACCAGCTGGTCCACCGCGGCTCGGCGCCCCTGGTGCGCACGCGCGACGACCTGCGCGCGGAGCTGCTCAGCCGGCTCACCGGGGACACCGAGCACGATCTGACCGAGCTGCGTCGCTTCCGCCTGGAGGAGCTGCTGCGGATCGGCGTGCACGACGTCGCCGGCGCGCTGGACGCGGACCTGGTGCCGCAGCAGCTCTCGGACCTCGCCGAGGCTTGCGTGGCCGCGTGCCTCGACCTGGCCATCGCGGAAGTGCAGCACCGCGACGGCCGGCCGCGCCACGCCGACCGGTCGCCGGCCAGCCTGGTGGTGATCGGCCTCGGCAAGCTGGGCGGCCGCGAGCTCGGCTACCACTCCGACCTCGACCTGCTCTTCCTCTACAGCGGCCCGGGAGAGACCGACGGCACGCGCCATGCCTCCAACCACGAGCACTTCGCGCGCGTCGCGCAGCGGCTCATCAGCCACCTGACCCTCCCGTTGCGCGAGGGCAGCCTCTACCGCATCGACACGCGGCTCCGGCCGAGCGGGAGCGCGGGCCCGCTGGTCGTCTCTTTCGATGCGCTGGCCACCTACCACGCGCGCGAGGCGCGGCTCTGGGAGCGGCAAGCGCTCTTGCGCGCCCGCCCGGTGGCCGGGGATGCGCGCCTGTTCGAGCGCGCCTCGCGCGAGGTGCTGGTGCCCAGCCTCTTCCGGACGCTGGATCCCAAGGAGGCCTCCCGCGAGCTGCTCGCCATGCGCGAGCGCATGGAGCGCGAGATTGCCGCCGAATCCGACGCCCGATACAATTCCAAGCTCGGACGCGGGGGACTCGTCGACGTGGAGTTCGCGGTGCAGTTCCTCCAGCTGGTCCACGGCTCCTCCCACCCTTCGATACGCACCTCCTCGACCACCGCAGCGCTCGCCGAGCTGCGGCGCATCGGCCTGCTCGCCGAGGCCGCCGCCGGGCCGCTCGCGCGAGGGTACCGGTTCCTGCGGCGGGTGGAGAGCCGCCTGCGCATCGTGCGCGACCGCGCCATCAGCCACCTGCCCACCAGCGGCCGCGAGCTGGTCCTGCTCGCGCGCCGCCTCGGCTACAGCGGTCCCCGCGCGGGCGAAGAGCTGCTCGCCGACTACGAGCGCGAGACGCAATCGGTGCGCGCCGCGTTCCTCGGCGTGCTCGAGGCGGCGTAGATGCGCTCCTCCCGGGTTCCATGACGCTGCTCGCCGAGCGCTTCGCGGAGATCCGCCCGCTGCAGGAGATGGAGGTGCAGCTCGCCCGCGCCGCGCTCGAGGCCCGAGGCCGGCTCCACGCCGAGGACGAGGCTACCCTGCGCTACGCGCTGTCGCTCGCGCGCTGCTGGCACGTGCGCGCTCCGGACGGCCGGGACGTGGCGGTGTCCGCCTTCGTTCGCCCCCTGCGCGAGCGCCTCACCCACCTGCTCTGGCCGCTGCTCGATCCGCAGCGCGATCAGCTCGCCGCGCCGCACGAGCTGCTCCCCGCCGCGCGCGAGGCGGCCCGCGCCGTCCGGGAGACGCGCGACGAGATCTCGCGGCGCCTTTCGCACCGGCTCCCCGCGGAGTCGCTGGATCGCGAGGTCCGGGAACGCCACCTGGTGCTCGTCTGCGGCGGCGGCGGCGGGACCGGCTACGTCCACCTGGCCGCCTTCGCGCTGCTCGAGGCGGCCGGCCTGCAGCCGGATCTCATCGCGGGCAGCTCGATGGGCGCCATCCTGGGCCTGTTCCGCGCCCGGGAGAAGCGATTCGATCTGGCGCGCATCCCGGAGATCCTCGCCGACTTGAGCTACCGGAAGATCTTCCGCATCGTCCCGCAGCCCAGCGTCTACGGTTTGCCGGGCCCGCTCCGCCTGCACCTGCGCGCGGCGATCGGCCACTGGTTCCGCCATCCCGACGGGACCGCGTTGCGCATCGCCGAGCTGCCCATCCCGCTGCTCGTCACCGTGACCGGCATCCGCCGTGGCAAGCTGCCCCGGCCGCTCGAGGAGTACGAGTCTCTCCTCGGCATCACCGAGCCGGACCCGGGCGGCTGGGGAGTGAGCGCCCTGCACCGCAACGTGCAGCGGCTCACGCAAGCCATCCAGGAGCTGGCCCGCGTTCCGCGGCTGACCCAGAAGCTCGTCTTCGGCGCCTCCGAGGAGACGCGGCAGGCGGACGCGATCGACGCGGCAGGGTTCTCCGCGTCGGTGCCCGGCGTCATCCACTACGACGTGCTGCGGGACGACGCCCGCATGAAGGAGCTGCTCGATACGCTGTTGCGCCGGCACAACCTCTTGCGCCTCTGCGACGGCGGCGTCTCCGACAACCTGCCCGTGCGCTCGGCGTGGCACCACGTCCAGCGCGCCGGGTTGCCAGGCACGGGGAGCCGCAACACGGTGGTGCTGGCGCTGGACAGCTTCGCCCCGCGCCTGCTCACGCCCCTGTGGTACCCGCTACAGAGCATCGCCGCGCCCGCGGTGGCGCGGAACCGGCCGTACGCGCACGTCTACAAGGCGTTCCGGCGGACGTTGTCGCCCCTGGCGCTGCTCCCGTCGCAGAGGT
>DASQBG010000145.1:0-4827 GCA_035635335.1 Myxococcales bacterium
CCCTGCGCGCGTCCTCGGCGCACGCGCTCGCATCGCGGGCAGTCTCGTGCAACCCATCGGACGACATCCCCGATCGATCGATGCGCAAGCGCCGCGCTCTCGCCGCCGAGGTCAGCGCCTCCGCCGCCGGCGGCTGCATCGCCGCCTCTTCCCAGAATCGAATGGCGTCGTCCAGCGCTCCGGCTTCTTCACGACGCTCCCACGCCGCCGCAGCCCGTGCGATCAACTCCCGCTGCGAAAGCTTCACTCCATTCGCTGCCCGAGTCGCTGTCGCTGTCGCCCCATTCGCTGTCGTTGTCGTTGTCGCAGTCGTTGTCGCAGTCGCAGTCGCTGTTGCTGTTGCTGTTGCTGTTGCTGTCGCAGTCGTAGTCGTAGTCGTAGTCGCCGTCGGCTTCCCCGCCGCCGCGCCTTTCCGACCCGCCGCACACGCCGCGGCGCACAGCGCCACCGCGACCGCCAGCCCGCCCCTCACCGTTTGCGCGGCGGCGGCTTTCCGCCCTTCTGCGATTGCTGCGCTGCCCCGCGCTGCCCGCCGCCCGCCCCGGACCCTCCGCCAGCTTGCAGCGCGAACAGGAGCCCTCCCGCGTCCCCGCCTCCGCCGGCGGCCGGCGATTCGTACAGCTCGCAGGTCGCCTGGCCCCGCAGCACCAGCTCTCCCTTCTGGTTCTCCGCCCACAGCTCGACGTCCGCGTAGCAGGCGCCGTTCTCCTTGCGCAGCTCCGCGATGCGGCCGCGGCAGGTCAGCTCGTCGCCCGGCCAGACGATCTTCACGAAGCGCGCCGCCAGCCGCCGGACGTGACCGCGCCGCAGCCAGGCGGTGAGCAGCTGCCCGACGAAGCCCATCGCCAGCATCCCCGGCGCGAACAGCCCGGGGAACCCGAGCGCGTGCGCGAACGGCTCGTCCAGGTGGAGCCGGTTGAAGTCGTTGGAGGCCGACGCGTAGCGGGCGATCTGCACGCGATCGATGGCCGGCTTGCTCAAGGGCGGCAGGTCGTCGCCCATGCGCAGCTCGCTCCAGTAGAACGATCGCGCCAGGCTCTGCTTGGGCGGCTGCACCTGCTTGGGCGGAGTCAGGGCGGGCAGCGGCGGCAGCGGCTTCTTCAGCGGCGGCCTGTGCGGCGCGGCCTTGGTGGCGGCTCGCGCGGGCGGCGCCTTCCGCGCAGGCTTCTTGTCCGCGTGCTTCCCCACCTTGGGGAACCTGGTCACCTTGGCCAGCTTGCGCGCCTTCGGCTTCGCCGGCGCCTTGGCGACCTTGGCGGCGGTCTTGGGCGGCGGCCGCATCTTCTTCGCCGCGCTTCGGCTACTCATGGAGATCCCCCGGTGCATGCTTGGGCGCGGTGCGCACCACCCAGAGCTGGCGCGACCGGTAGACGACCGCGCCCGTATCGTCTTTCCCCTCGTCCTCGATCACCACCACGTCGGTGAGCCCGCTGGGGGTGTTGCGCTGCGACATCTCGACCACCTTGCTGCGGACGGTCAGCTTGTCGCCCGCCACGATGGGCCGCGCGTACTCGAAGCTCTGCTCGGCTTGCAGGAGGTGCTTGCCGGGCGAGAGGAGCAGACCCTCGCGCAGGTCGCTGCCCGCGCGCAGCGTGGTGGGGAAGGTCGGAGGAGCGACCACGCTGCGGTATCCGGCGGCGCGGGCGGCGGCTTCCTCGAAATAGATGGGGTTCGTCTCGCCGAGGGCCTCGGCGAAGCGGCGGATCGCGCCCTTCTCCACCTCGTTGATGGCCGCCCTCGACTCGCGACCGATGGCATTGCGGTCCACGTCGGTAACTCCTCACCTGCCCGCGGGCAGGTCCAAGACGGTGATGAGCCCGGGCTCGGAGCCCGCCACCAACGGCGCGGCGTGGGCCACGGACCATGCGGTAGCCTTGTCCCCGGGTATTCCACCGGGGATGACGCACTTGAGCGGCGGGTCGCCGATCAGCTCGATCTCGTCGCGCGGATCGGGCGCGCCGAGCGCGATGGTCAGCTCCAGGTGCGCGACTTCCTTGCCTTCGTGGAACGCCCGCGCGACCTGGTGCACGCCCACGATGCCTCCGCGCGGGACGGTGAATCCCTCGCCCTGCACGTCGTCGTCGCCCTCGACGGGGTCGATGTCCTCGTCCACTTCGTCCACCTCGAGGCCCACGCCGAGCGCGGCCAGCGCCGCCGACTCCATCAGCCCGACGTGCCCGACGGTGCCGTCGTCGACGCCGCGGTCGAACTCCTCCTCGTTCATCCCCGCGCCGACCTTGCGCTGGAGTTGCAGCCGCCGGGTGCGCGCGTCCACCACCCGCCTGGCCTGGACGCGATCGACCCGGCCCACCACGTTCCCGAGCGTGGCGGGCAGGCGGTCGAGGACGAAGCCGGGGTTCACCCCCGTCCCGAGCAGCGCCACCTTCCGCCGCTCGGCGATCCGGTCCAGTCGCTCCGCGATCTCCGGATGGCGGAGCCACGGGTACGAGAGCTCCTCACAGGTGGAGACCACCGCGAGCCCGGCGGACAGCCCCTGCGCGAGCTCGCCCTCGACCCGGTCCAGCCGGCTGCCCGTCGCGTGGAGCAGGACTCCGCGCTGCGCCTTCTTCAGCGCCGCGCCGGCGTCCGATGTGATGGTGACGTCGGGAGCGGGCGCGTCGATCACGTCCGACAGCTTGCGCCCGACGCGCCGTGGATCGAGGTCCACCGCGGCGACGATCTCGAGGTCCAACCGGGTGAGGACGGCTCGGGCGATGAGTCGCCCGATGGCGCCGAGCCCCATCAGCACGACCTGCGTCGCCAAAGCAGCCATCCTCCGTACGCGAACGTCCCTCACCGCTCGCTGGCCCGCTTATAGCCCGACGTCCGACGGGCCGTACAGCCCGAAAAGGGAGGTGACCAATGTGTGAACAGTCAGACGTACATCCGATGGAGTGTCCAGTACTTGCTGGAGTAGGCGGGCGCCTGTAGGCTGCGCAACCGATGCGCTGCCCCCGCTGCAGCGCGGCAACCCAGAGGGGGGATGCCGCCTGCGACGCTTGCGACCGGCCCCCACACACTGGTGCCCCCGGGTGTTATGTGGGTCTGACGCCTACAGGGCTGCCAGCCTGATGAGCGACCCGCAGGAGGCCCTGGAGGGACTCGTCGACAGCATCGGCGACGCCCTGGTCGCGGTCGATCGCGCAGGCTGCGTGACCCGGTTGAGCCCCCGCGCGGAGGCGCTTACCGGGCTGTCGGCGAAGGATGCGCGGGGAAAGCTCCTCTCCGAGGTGGTGCACATCGTCGCAGCGGAGGATCGCGGGACCCTCGATGACCTGGTGGCGCGGGCGCTCCGCGGCGAGGCGGTGGCCCGGAGCCCCGGCGCCCACGCGCTCCTGGTGACCAAGGGAGGGACGGAGCGCGCCATCCTCGACACGGCGGTCCCGGTGCGCGACTCCTCGGGTGCGGTCGCGGGGGCGCTGCTGCTGCTGCGCGACACCGGGCCGGAGCGCGCGGCGGAGGAGGAGCGGGTCCGGCTGCAGGCGCAGCTCGTCTTCTCCGAGCGCATGGCCTCGATGGGCACCCTCTCGGGAGGGCTGGCGCACGAGATCAACAACCCGCTCGCATCGGTGCTGGCGAACCTCGCCCTGCTCGAGCAGGAGCTGGCCAAGGTGCTCCCCGACACGGAGCACACCCGCGACCTCCTCGAGGCGGTCGCCGAGGCGCACCGCGGGGCCGATCGGGTGGCCCAGATCGTCCGCGGCCTGAAGGTCTTCTCGCGCGGTCTGGACGAGCGCCGCCAACCGCTCGACGTGGCGCGGGTGGCGGAGCAGGTGCTGCACCTGCTCTCCAACGAGCTGCGCCACCGGGCGCGGGTGGTGCGCGACTTCGAGCCCGCGCCGCAGGTGGAGGCGAGCGAGGCGCACCTCGGACAGGTGCTGGTGAACCTGATCCTCAACGCGGCGCAGTCGATCCCCGAGGGGGAGGCCGACCGCAACGAGGTGCGCGTCTCGGTGCGGACGGGCCCGGGCGGGGACGTGGTGCTCGAGGTGAGCGACTCCGGAGCGGGCATCTCCCCCGAGGTGCTGGCGCGCGTCTTCGATCCGTTCTTCACCACCCGGCCGGTGGGCTCGGGCTCGGGGCTCGGACTGTCGATCTGCCACGGCATCGTGTCCTCGCTGGGCGGCCGGATCGAGGCGGAGAGCACGCCGGGACGCGGCAGCGCCTTTCGCGTGACGCTCCCTCCCTCGCGGGGCGAGGTGGCGCCTCCGCCTCCGCGCGACGAGTCGGCCGAGCCGCCGCGCGGCCGGATCCTGCTGGTGGAGGACGACCCGCTGGTCGCGCGCGCGGTCCGCCGCACGCTCGCGCGCGAGCACGAGGTCGTGCTGGTGGAGAGCGGGCGCGCGGCCTTGCAGGCGCTCGCGCGGGAGAAGTTCGACCTGGTGATCTCCGACCTCATGATGCCCGAGATGACCGGCATGGAGCTGCACGCCGAGCTGCTCCGGACCCATCCCGAGGTGGCCCAGCGCATGATCTTCGTCTCGGGCGGCGCGTTCACGGACGCAGCGCGCGAATTCCTCCGCCGCATTCCCAATCCCCAGATCGAGAAGCCCTTCGATCCGCAGCAGCTCCGCGACCTGATCCGCCGCACCCTCTCCACCTGACAAAACGAGTGCACCACGGAGGGCACTGAGGTCAGTAAAAGCGTCTCACGCAGAGCTCGCAGAGCTCGCGGAGAGAAACAAAAAAAGTTTCCTCTGCGGTCTCCGCGTGCTCTGCGTGAATCGTTCCTCGTGCTCCGTCTGCTCCGTGGTGCAACGCTTCTAGTCCCGCTTCGAGGCGCCGTAGGAGGCGAGCAGCGTGAAGGCGGCGGGGTCGGTCCAGTTG
>DASQBG010000146.1:0-2838 GCA_035635335.1 Myxococcales bacterium
GGCCGCTTCGTCAGCCCGCGGCTGGCCCTCACCGGGGAGGTGCCCGAAGGCTACGACGCGGACGCGAGCAACCCGGTGGCCGAGCTATCGATCCGGAAGGCCGGCGCCGGTGGAGCGACCGTCTCCTTCGTCGCCGAGGCGCTCTCCGGCGACGCGCTCGACGCGTTCTTTCAAGCGGCCTCGACGCAGATCGCCGCGGCGCAGGGCGGCCACCTGACCTACGTCGGCAAATCGCGGCAGACCCTCGCCGGCGCGCCCGCGGAGGAGCGCGCCTGGGCGGTGGAGAACGCCGGCATGCAGCTGCGGATCGACGTCGCCCCCTATTGCGGCGGCAAGGCCGCGCTTGCGCTGTTGCGGCTCGAAGGCGGCGACGCCTCGCGCGCGACGCTCGATCGATTCGCGGCCTCGATCCGGCAGACGGGATCGGCGCCCGCTTGCGCCGATCTGGAGTAGCCGCGCCAGCGGCTACACCGCGCGCACCGCCACGCTGCCCAGGCCCTCCACTTCCAGCGAGATCTCCATGCCGGGCCGCAGGGCCTCGGCGACCGTGGCGGCGCCCGCGAGGACGATGCTCCCCGCCGGCAGCGGATGCGGCAGCAGCTCGACGAGCTGGACCAGGGACTCGAGCGGGTGTCCGGAGATCGCGTTCGAGTCGGCCTCCTGCGCGGCGCGGCCGTCCACGCGCATGCGCATCGAGAGCCCGCCCGTGTCGCGCGGCTCCCGCAGCGGCCCGAGCACGAATCGCCAGGACGAGCAATTGTCGGCCACCACGTCCGGCAGCGAGAAGTACTTGAAGCCCGTGAACCGTGAATCCAGCACCTCCAGCGCCGGCGCAACTCCCTGGAGCGCGGCGAACGCGTCCGCCCGGGAGACGCGGCCGGACAGCTCGCGCTGGGTCACGAACGCGATCTCCGGCTCGATCTTCGGATGCACTCCATCCCCCACCCGCAGCGATGCTTCCACTCTCATCGCGTCGGTGAGGACGCCGTAGATGGGCAGGCCCAGGTTCATCTGCGCGCGCTTCGCAGCGGAGGTGAGGCCCATCTTGTAGCCGACGATCCTCTCGCCCCGCGCGAGGCGCATCGCGATCCCGCGCTGCTGGATCCGGTACGCGGCCGGCAGGTCGAAGTCGCCGTGCGTCCTGGCCAAGGGCGCGATCTCGCGCCGGCCGAGCAGCGCCTCGTCCAGCTCCTTCGCGAGCAGGTTCTCATCCACCATGGCGGCTTGGACAGTAGCGCGCGACGCTTCGGGGCGGCCTCGCGGCCGCGCCCTGGCCGTCTGCAAATCGACGGTTCGCAATGCCTCCGGGCACCTCTCGACGCGCCTCCGGGAAGAGGGTAAAGCTCGGGCCGGATGCAGGACGTCCTCAACTTCATCGACGGACGGCATGCGCCCGCCGCTTCCGGCGAGTGGCTGGACAACGTCGACCCGGCGACCGGCGAGACGTATGCGCGGGTCGCCAGCTCGGACGGGACCGACGCGGATCGCGCCGTGGCGGCGGCGGTGCGCGCCTTTGCCGCGTGGTCCACGACGCCGGCCAGCGAGAGATCGAAGCTGCTGCGGCAGCTGGCGCGGCTGATCGACCGCGACCTGGAAAAGCTCGCACGGGCCGAGTCGATCGACTCCGGCAAACCGCTCTCGGTAGCGCGCACCGTCGACGTCCCGCGCGCCGTGCAGAACTTCGACTTCTTCGCCGACGCGGTCACGCAATTCTCCAGCGAGGCGCACCCCACCGACGAGGTGGCGCTCAACTACACGCTGCGGCAGCCGCTGGGCGCGGTGGCCTGCATCTCTCCCTGGAACTTGCCGCTCTATCTGCTCTCCTGGAAGATCGCCCCGGCGCTCGCGGCCGGGAACTGCGTGGTGGCGAAGCCTTCGGAAGTGACGCCGATGACGGCGCACCTCCTGGGCGCGCTCTGCGCGGAAGCGGGCTTTCCGCCGGGCGTGCTGAACATCGTGCAGGGACTGGGACCTCGCGCGGGGGGCCCGCTCTGCGCCCACCGCGATGTCGGGGCCATCTCCTTCACCGGCTCGACGCGCGTGGGAGGCGAGATCGCGCGAGAGTCCGCCGCATCGTTCAAGAAGGTGTCGCTGGAGATGGGCGGGAAGAACCCGACGCTGATCTTCGCCGACGCCGATCTGCGCGAGGCCGTTCCAGAGGCGGTGCGGGCTGCCTTTTCCAACACCGGGCAGATCTGCCTGTGCGGGTCTCGCATCCTGATCGAGAAGCCGATCTACGCGCAGGTCCGGGACGCGCTGGTCGAGCGGGTACGCGCGCTGCGGCTGGGAGACCCGCTCGAGCCGGCCACCGAGCAGGGCGCGCTGGTCTCGCGCCAGCACTTCGACAAGGTGATGGGATGCCTGGCGGTGGCCCGGGGGGAAGGCGCCCGGGTGCTCTGCGGGGGCGAGCGCGCGATCGTGAGGGGGCGCTGCGCCGGGGGGTTCTTCGTGCAGCCGACGCTGCTCGAGGGCCTGGGCCCCGGCTGCCGCACCAACCAGGAGGAGATCTTCGGGCCGGTGGCGACGCTATTGCCGTTCGAGGGCGCGGAAGAGGCGGTCCAGCTGGCGAACTCCACCCGCTACGGCCTGGCCGCCTCGCTCTGGACGCGGGACCTCTCCCGCGCCCACAAGGTCGCAGCCCGGCTCCACAGCGGAATCGTGTGGGTGAACTGCTGGATGCTCCGCGATCTGCGGACGCCGTTCGGCGGAGTGAAGGAGTCCGGCGTCGGCCGCGAGGGCGGCATGGACGCGCTGCGCTTCTTCACCGAGCCGAAGAATGTGTGCGTGAAGCTATGACCTCCAACGAATTCCAGTCCTCGCGTGCGCCGGAGCCGGTGG
>DASQBG010000147.1:0-25028 GCA_035635335.1 Myxococcales bacterium
CGCCGACCCTCTCCGCGCTCCCCGGCGGCCGCGCCGGCCAGACCGATCCAACTCGCCGCGCCGCCGGCAACCGCACCACCGAAGCCTGATCTCCGGGCTGACGAAGGCCGCGCTCTACTGCGGACCGGCGCCGGGGGCCCGCCGCCGGTCCAAAGCGCCAGCTCGAGGCATTCGCGGCTAGTGTTCAAAGCGGCCGGTCGTGCGCTCGCCGAAGCGCGAGGCGAGGTGGGCGGATGTGCGTGCGGTGAGGGACGGAAAGTGGGCAGGTGTGCGTTGCCGAGGGTAAGGCTGGACGCTAAACTCGCGGCCCCCGACGGAGCGCTGATGCTCGATCCGAACCTGCCGCTGGCCCTCACGTTCGATGACGTCCTGCTGCTCCCGGCAGAGAGCGACGTGCTGCCGCGCCAGGTGGACGTGAGCGCGCAGCTGACGCGCAATCTGCGCCTGCAGATCCCGATCGTCAGCGCCGCGATGGACACGGTCACCGAGGCCCGCACCGCCATCGCCATGGCCCAGGCGGGCGGGATGGGGTTCATCCACAAGAACATGTCGCCGGCGCAGCAGGCGCTCGAGGTGACCAAGGTCAAGAAGTACGAGAGCGGGATGGTGGTCGATCCGGTCACCATCGAGCCCGAGGCGCGGCTCTTCCAGGCGCTCGAGCTGATGCGGCAGCACGACATCAGCGGCATCCCGGTCACGCGCAAGGGGCGGCTGGTGGGCATCGTGACCAACCGCGACCTGCGCTTCGAGAAGAACCTCGAGCAGAAGGTCGAGGACGTGATGACCCGCGACCTGATCACCTGCCGCGAGGGCATCTCGCAGGACCAGGCGAAGGAGCTCCTGCACAAGAACCGGATCGAGAAGCTGCTGGTGGTCGACGAGAAGTTCGAGCTGAAGGGCCTCATCACCATCAAGGACATCGAGAAGACCCGCGCTCACCCCAACGCCGCCAAGGACGAGCACGGGCGCCTGCTGGTCGGCGCCGCGCTGGGCGTCGGCTCCGACCGGGACGAGCGCATCCACGCGCTGCTGCGCGCCGGCGCCGACGTCATCGCGGTCGACACGGCGCACGGGCATTCCAAGGCCGTGATCGAATCGGTGCGCGCCCTCAAGAGCAACTTCCGCGACATCGAGCTGGTCGCCGGCAACGTGGCCACGGGCGAGGGCGCGGCGGCGCTGTGCGAGGCCGGCGTCGACGCGGTGAAGGTGGGCATCGGTCCCGGCAGCATCTGCACCACGCGCGTCGTGGCCGGCGTCGGCGTCCCGCAGATCAGCGCCATCGACAGCTGCGTGCGCGCCGCCTCGCGGTTCGGCGTGCCCTGCATCTCGGACGGCGGCATCAAGTACTCGGGCGACATCGTGAAGGCCATCGCCACGGGCGCGCACAGCGTGATGATCGGCTCGCTGTTCGCGGGCACCGAGGAGGCCCCCGGCGAGGTCATCCTCTACCAGGGGCGCTCCTACAAGTCGTACCGCGGGATGGGGTCGATGGGCGCGATGAAGCAGGGCTCGCGCGACCGCTATTTCCAGATGGGCGAAGAGGACCTGAAGCTGGTCCCCGAGGGCATCGAGGGCCGCGTTCCGTACAAGGGACCGCTGGCGATGAACGTGCACCAGCTGGTGGGCGGCCTGCGAGCCGGCATGGGCTACACCGGCTGCCGCACCATCGAGGAGCTGCGCACCCGGGCGAAGTTCGTGCGCATCACCCAGGCCGGGCTGCGCGAGAGCCACGTGCACGACGTGCAGGTCACGCAGGAAGCCCCCAACTACCGGGCCGAGTAGTGCCGCTCGCCACGGTCACGCGACTGCCGCGGCGGCGCAGGCTGCTGCTCACCTTCATCCTGCTCTTCCCGCCGGCGCTGTTCGTGATGGCCGGCGTGCGCGCCGTCCAGCTCGCCCGGGAAGGGGAGGTGCCGGAGGCGATGCGCGACCTGAACTGCGACGGCAAGGTCAGCACGGCCGAGTGGCTGCGCGGCGGGATCGACTTCCGCCTGAGGCCTTCCCGGCTCGCCCCGGGGTGCCAGGACGTTTACGCCGTGAAATCAGGGCAGGTCCTGGTCGTCCGCTGCCCGCAGGAGCCTCGCTGCCGCCGCGCTGCCGACCTGCAGCGGTCCCCCTGAGCGGAAGCAGGACAAGCCAACCAAAGCGGCGACTCGCAGGTCCTCGGGTAGGACGCGCTGCCCCTGTCGGTCCTTGCGGCCCTACCGGGGCGGTTGTGTATTTCTTCAAGGGTGCTCGACCCCACTCCGCAGAACGGGGGATTGCCGTGCTGACAGTGATTGAAGTCGCTGGTTCCGCGCTGGTCGGACTGCTCTACCTGGGCATCCTCGCCATGGTGGTGACCATGAAGACCGGCCGCAAGCCGTCCTCTGGTGCCCGCCCGCAGCGGCGGCCGCCCACCGTGCGCGTTCCCGGCGGCGATCACCAGGGTGCGCTCCAGACCCGTTAGCCAGCCGATCCGTAGAAGAGACGCACCAGCCCGAGCGGCACGATGGGCACGTACGTCGACAGCAGCAGCACCACCAGCAGCGCGCCGATGAACCAGATGTTGACCTTGGTCACTTCCCACATGTCGGCGCGCGCGATCGAGCAGGCCACCGTCAGCACGCTGGCGACCGGCGGAGTCTGCTGACCGATCCCCAGATTGATGGTGACGATGATCCCGAATTGCACGGGATCGATCCCCACGGCGTGCATCAGCGGCAAGACCACCGGCACCACCAGGATGATGGCCGCGGCGGAGTGCAGGAAGAAGCCCAGCAGCAGGAATAACAAATTCAGAAGCATCAGGACCACCCACTTGCTGTTGCTCAGCGCGCCGGCGGCGAGGGCGAGCTTCTGCGGCGCCTGGATCTCGGTCAGGTGTACGCCGAGCAGCGCGGACGCCGCGACGAGCAGCATGACCACCGCGGTCTGCACGGACCCGTCGATCATCGCCGCGTAGAGCTCTTTCCAGTTCAGCTCCCGGTACACGACCACGCCGATGAAGATGGCGGCTAGCACCGCCAGCGCGGCTCCCTCCGTCGCGGTCACCCAGCCGCCGAAGATGCCGCCCAGGATGATCGCCGGCAGCACCAGCGCCCACGACGCCTCCTTCAGCGCCCGCCAGACGCGCCCCCAGGAGAACTTCTCCTCGACTGGGAAGTTGTACTTGCGGGCGAACCAGTACGCGACCGCCATCATCAACAGGCCGCCGATCACGCCGGGGACGACCCCACCCACGAACAGCTTCACGACCGAGGTGTCGGCCATCGCCGCGTAGAGGATCATCGGGATCGACGGCGGAATGATGACGGCGAGCGTCGCGGAGGAGGAGAGCACCGCGGCTGAGAACTCCTTGGTGTAGCCCTTACTCTTCATCGCCGGGATGAGGATGGACCCAAGCGCGGCCGCGTCGGCGACCGCGGATCCGGAGATCTCGGCGAAGAACATCGAGGTGACGATGGTCACTTGCGCCAGCGCGCCGCGGACGAAGCCGAGCAGGGCCGAGGAGAGCGCGATCAGCCGCCGGGAGATCCCGGACGCGTTCATGATCGCGCCGGCGAAGACGAACAGCGGGATGGCGATCAGCGGGAAGCTGGTGGCGCCCGTGTACATCACGATGGGTACGTTGGCGAGCTGCCCGACTCCGCCCGTCTGCACGATGGCGACCAGCGCGACCACCGCCAGCGCTACCGCGATGGGGATGCCGAACAGGACCAGCACCATCACGGCGCCGAACAGGGCGAGCATCTCCATCAGTGGCTCAGCTCCTTGGCCGCTTCGGAGGCCCCGCCGGCCGGCGCGGCGGCCTTTCCCTGCGCCCAGGCGATGTGGTCCGGCAGGTTGAGCAGCTCCGCCAGCACGAACAGAGCAGCGCCAACGGGGATGACCGACTGGGTGAAGCGCACAGGCACGTCCACCGTGACCAGCGTCTCGCCGCCGAGCATCTGCAGGACGTGCAGCCCGGAGACCGCCAGCACGATGAAGAAGCCGATCACCGCGACCTCGCGCACCACGAGAGCGATGATGCGGCCGCCAGGGGGGAGGGCGTTGACCAAGCCCGGGAAGCCGATGTGCGACTTCTTCAGGGCGGCGAGCGCGCTGGCGTAGTAGGTCAGCCAGGCGAGCATCACCGAGGCCACTTCGTCGTACCAGACCAGTGGCCGGCCCGTGGCGCGGAAGACGATGCCGAGCAGCACCTCGACGGCGAGGGCCAGGAGCAGCCCCGCCGAGATCCATTCGAAGAGCCGCTCGATCCGGCGGCGCAGCGCCTTCACTTCGCGGATCCGAGCGCGCCGGCCTTTTCGATCATCTCCTTGCCGTTCGGCGTCTCCTTGGAGAACTCGTCGTAGATGGGCTTGCTGGCGGCGCGGAAGGCGGCCTTGTCCGCGTCATTGACCTTCATGCCGGCCTGCTTCAGCTTGCCGAGCAGCTCGTCGTCCTGCTGTGCGCCGGTCTTGTAGACGTAGGCCTGCGTCTCGCGCGCCGCCTCTTCCAGGCCCTTGCGCACGTCGGCGCGCAGCGCTTTCCAGCGCCGCACCGAGCTGACCAGGTAGGCGGGCGTGTACACGTGGTCCGTCATCGACAGGTACTTCTGCACCTCCTGGAATTTCGAGGTGTAGATCTGGGTGAGCGGGTTTTCCTCGCCGTCCATCACTCCGGTCTGCAGCGCGACGAACACCTCGGAAAGGCCCATCGCGGAGGGGCTGGCGCCGTACGCCTGGAACATCTTGATGCGCCACTTCCCCTTCGGGACGCGCAGCTTGATCCCCTTCAGGTCCTCGGGGGTCTTGATCGGGCGCGCGCTATTGGTGATCTGGCGGAAGCCGTTCTCCCAGACCGCGACCATCTGGTAGCCGGCCTTCTCCGACAGCGGCGCCAGCGCAGGCCAGACGATCTCCTTCTCGATGCGCTTCATGTGCTCGCGGTCGCGCACCAGGTAGGGCATCTCGAAGAGACCGAAGGCGGGCACCACCGAGGACATGACGGTGGAGGGGAGCGTGAAGTCCAGCGTGCCCAGCTTCACCTTCTGCATCATCTCGGTGTCGTCGCCGAGCTGGCTGGAGCCGTACAGCTGGACGACCACCTTGCCGCCCAGCTTCTGCTGGACGCGCTTGGCGAATTCCTGGGCGGACAGGTCGAAGAGCGAGCCTGGCGAGCCGACGTGTCCGAGCTTCAGCTCGAGCGGCTGGGCAGCGGCGGCGGTGCCGCAGAGCGCGAGGGCGGCGAGGAGGGGTTTCATTGGGGGCTGGATAAAGCGCAAGGCTCCGCCATTGGTCAAGGGTGGCTGCGGCGCGCCGGCCGCCGCCGTATTCGGCGCTGCGCTTTTTTATCGCAGACCTCACGGGATGCATCTAGTCTGCCGCGATTCATGCCGGCCTTCCTCGCCGCCACTGGCAGCGCGCAGGGCGATCCGGTCGCCGGCCTCGTCCTGGCGCTGGCGCTGATCCTCCTCGTCGCCAAGGTGGGAGGGGACCTCGCCGCGCGGATCGGACAGCCCGCGGTGCTCGGGGAGCTGATCGGCGGGATCCTGCTGGGCAACGTGCCGCTCTTCGGGCACTCGCTGATGGAGCGGCTGAAGAGCGACCCCACCCTCGACATGCTGGGCCGCATCGGGGCGCTCATCCTGCTCTTCGAGGTCGGCCTGGAGTCGACGGTCGCCCAGATGCTGCGCGTCGGCTTGTCGTCGCTGCTGGTCGCCGCCATCGGAGTGATCGGGCCGTTCATCCTCGGGTACGGAGCCGCGGCGTGGCTCCTCCCGGGCTCGTCCGCTTACGAGCACGCGTTCATCGGGACGGTCCTGTGCGCGACCAGCGTCGGCATCACCGCGCGGGTGTTCAAGGACATCGGCCGCGTCCAGACGCCCGAGGCCCGCATCGTGCTCGGCGCCGCGGTCATCGACGACGTGCTCGGGCTCCTGGTGCTCGCCGTCGTCGCCGCGATTGCCACCGCGGCCGACAAGGGCAAGGCGCTGTCCGGCATCGAGATCGGCCTGACGGTGACGAAGGCGGTCGCGTTCGTGGCCTTTGCCATCGCGCTGGGCAGGCTGCTCTCGCCTCGCCTGTTCCGCATCGCCGCCCGGCTGCGCGCCCGCGGCGTGCTGGTCGCGGTCGGGCTCTCCTTCTGCTTCGTCCTCGCCTGGCTTTCCGACCAGGTGGGGCTCGCCCCGATCGTGGGCGCGTTCGCCGCCGGGCTGGTGCTGGAGGAGGTCCACTCCCGGGAGTTCACCGGACGCGGCGAGCGCGCGCTGGATCAGCTGATCGAGCCCATCTCGCACTTCCTGGTGCCCATCTTCTTCGTGCTGATGGGCGTCCGGACGGACCTCTTTGCGTTGGCCAAGCCGCAGATCCTGGGGCTCGCCGCCGCCATCACGGTGGCGGCCATCGTCGGGAAGCAGATCTGCGGCCTGGCCGTGCTGGAGAAGGGATTGGACCGCGTATTCGTGGGGCTCGGCATGATCCCGCGCGGGGAAGTGGGGCTGGTCGTTGCGAGCATCGGCCAGCAGCTGAGCGTGCGCGGGGAGCCAATGATCGATTCCGCCACGTTCTCGGCGGTGGTGATCATGGTGATGGTCACCACCCTGCTGACGCCGCCGCTGCTCAAGTGGCGCTCGCGGCGGACCGGCTGACAGTCGCCGGTTCTACGGCTGCGGCACTTCCGCCACCTGGGGCGCCGGTTTCTTGGCCGACTTCATGGCCACCGCGCGGCGATCGGCCGGCGCGTCGCCGGCTCGCAGGTGCAGCACCAGGGCGCCGATCACCGCCAGCAGCGCGATCACCGCCCCCCGAGCGAGCGAACGCATCTCTTCCTCATGCGTCACGGTCCACCCTCCCGATGAGTCATGGTCCACCCTCCCACCTCTGGAGGTAGCAAGGGCGCGGGGTAGGGGCGCAAGGCTGGCGGCGGGGGCCCGGTGGGTCCCCGGAGCTTCAGGTCGGACCGTCGGGTAGCGAGAGGTAGTCCAGCGCGTCCGCGATTCCGCCCGGCCGGTGCGGGATGCCCGAAAGGCGCAGGCCCATCTCCACACCGGCCAGCGTGCCGCACAGGCTGAGGTCGTTGAACGAGCCCAGGTGCCCGATGCGGAACAGCTTGCCCTTCAGCTTTCCCAGGCCCTGGCCGAGCGACATGTCGAACCGCTCGAGGATGACCGCGCGCAGCCGGTCCGCGTCGTGGCCGTCGGGCACCCGGATCCCGGTGAGCGAGCTGGAGTGCTCGCGGTCGTCCGCGCAATTCACCTCGAGCCCCCAGGCGCGCACCGCCCGCCGGGTCGCCTCGCCGTGCCGGGCGTGGCGCCGGAAGACGTTCGGGAGGCCCTCCTCCTCGAGCATGCGCAGGGCCTCGCGCAGCCCGTAGAGCAGGTTGGTGGCGGGAGTGTAGGGGAAGAAGCCGCTCTCATTGGCTTGGAGCATCGGCTGCCAGTCCCAGTAGGAGCGGCGCAGCTTCGCACTGGCCGAGGCCTCCAGCGCCTTCTGCGAGACGGCGGTGAAGGACAGGCCGGGCGGGAGCATCAAGCCCTTCTGCGAGCCCGCCACGGTGACGTCGACCTTCCACTCGTCATGCCGGTAGTCCATGGACCCGAGCGAGGAGATGGTGTCGACGAGGAACAGCGCCGGATGCCTCGCGCGATCCAGGGCGGCGCGGATCTCCGGGATGCGCGAGGCGACCCCCGTCGAGGTCTCGTTGTGCACCACGCAGACCGCGCGAATCTCGTGCTGCGCGTCCGCGCGCAGCTTCTGCTCCACCACCGCCGGATCGACGCCGTGGCGCCAATCGCCGGGGACGAAGTCCGCCCGCAGGTCGAGGCGCCGCGCCATTTCCTGCCAGAGCGTCGCGAAGTGGCCCGTCTCGAACATCAGGACGCGGTCGCCCGGCGAGAGCGTGTTCACCAGCGCGGCCTCCCAGGCGCCGGTGCCGGAGGCGGGGTAGATGACCACCGGCTGCGAGGTGCGGAACACCTTGCGCAGGCCGGCGAGGACCTCCTTGCCGAGCTTGGCGAACTCCGGTCCCCGGTGATCGATGGTGGGCCGGTCGATCGCCCGCAGCACCCGGTCGGGCACGTTGGTGGGACCGGGGATCTGCAGGAAATGTCGTCCGCTCGGATGCGCCATCACTTACCCCTCCAGCGCGGTTTGCGCTTCGCCAGGAACGCGTCGATGCCTTCGCGGAAGTCCTCGCTCATGTATGCCTGAACGACGTGGTCGCGGCTCCCCGCCGGCGCCCAGTGGCGCACGATCCGGTTCAGCTCCTGCTTGGCGGTGCGCACCGTGAGAGGCGCGTGCGAGGCGGCCGTCCGCGCCATCTCCCCGGCCCGCGCGTAGATCGTGGCCTCGGTGGCCAGCTCGTTCAAGAGGCCGACCGCGCGCATCTCCTCCGCGTCCATGAGCCGCGCCAGCAGGATGATGTCCTTGGTCCGGGCGACGCCGATCAGCGCGGCCAGGCGCGCGTAGTTGCGCGTCGAGAGCGTGTTCCCGAGCGTCCGCGCGATGGGGAAGCCGAACTTCGCGCTCGGCGCGCCGACCCGCAGATCGCAGGCCGCCGCAATTCCTGCGCCGCCGCCCGTGCACGCGCCCTGGATGGCCGCGACGGTGGGCACGCGCACGTCCTCCAGCGCGTCGAAGACGCGGTCCATGCGCGCCTCGTAGTCGATGGACTGCTGCGGGGTCGAGAACCCGCGGAACTGCGAGATGTCGGTGCCGGAGACGAACGCCTTGTCTCCGGCGCCGCGCAGCACCAGCGCTTTCACCGAATCGTCGGAGTTGATCTGCCTGCAGATCTCGCCGAGACGGTCGTACATGCCGAACGTCATCGCGTTGCGGGCGTCGGGGCGGTTGAAGGTGAGCCAGGCGATGCCCCCTTCGTTCAGCTCGTAGAGGATCTCGTCGGTCGCGCTCATGGCATGCGGATCACGCCGTCCGTGGCCAGCCGGCGGATCTCCTCCTGCGAGTAGCCCAGCTCTACGAGCACCTGTGCCGAGTGCTCTCCCAGCAGCGGACCCGCGCGCACCATGCGCGTCGGGGTATCGGAGAGGCGCATCGGGGATCCGATCTGCTTGACCGGGCCGAGCTTCGAGTGCGGCGCTTCTGGAAAGAACCCTCGCGCGGCAAGGTGCGGGTCGTCGAAGACCTGGTCGTAGGTCTGCAAAAGCCCGCAGGGGACGCCCGCCCGGGTGAGCGCGTCGACCCAGTGCTTGGCGGGCCGCTTCTCGCTCACGTCCTCGAGAAGCGGGATCAGCTCGCGCCGGTTCTGGTGCCGCAGGTGGTTCTTGGCGAAGCGGGCGTCTTGCTTCAGCTCCGCGAGCCCGAACACGTCGCAGCAGGCCTCCCAGTTGCGGGCCGTCGTGGCGCCCAGCGTGAAGAAGCCGTCGGAAGCGCGCAGCGCCTGGTAGGGCGCCGAGGTCTGGTGCGCGGACCCGAGAGGCTTGGGAATTTCCCCCGTGGCGAAAAACCGGCCGGCCTCCCAGACGGCGAGCGATACCCCTGACTCGAAGAGGCACACGTCGATGAACTGGCCGCGGCCGGTGCGCTCCCGCACGCGCAACGCGGCCAGGGCCGCGAGGGCGCCGTAGAGCGCGCAGGTGAGGTCGGTGACCGGCACTCCGACCTTGACCGGGTTCCGGCCTCCTTCCTCGCCGGTGATGGACATGAGGCCGCTCATCCCCTGGGCCATGATGTCGAGTCCGGGGCGCTGGGCATAGGGGCCGTCCTGCCCCCAGCCGGATGCGGCGACGTAGACGAGGCGGGGGTTCAGCTCCGACAGGCGAGGGTAGTCGAGCTCCAGGTCCTTCATGGTTCCGGGGCGGAGGTTCTCGACCAGGACGTCCGCGCGCGCGGCCAGCGTGCGGAAGGCGTCCTTGCCGCGCGGCGCCTTGAGGTCGAGGGCGACGGAGCGCTTGTTCCGGTTCAGCCGCAGGAAGCTGGACGACTCGCCCTCGAGGAACGGGCCGCTGGCACGCGTCTGGTCGCCGCCGTCGGGGTTCTCGATCTTGATGACGTCCGCCCCGAGGTCCGCGAGTTGCAGGGTGCAGAACGGGGCGGCCATGAAATTGCCCACCTCGAGCACCCGGATCCCGGACAGCGCCGCCTCGGCCATTTCGAACCTCCGGCGCCGATCTATACTGCCAACCATGCCCTTGTCCTGCGAAGAAGCGTTGCGGCTGGTTGGCGGTGCACACGACCGGGCCCGGCAGATCGGCATCCGCATCACGGTGGCGGTGGTCGACGAGGGGGGCCTCTTGCAGGCGCTCGCGCGCATGGACGGCGCGCCGCCCCTCTCGTCGCAGATCGCGGAGGCCAAGGCGGTGGGTGCGGCGGTCTGGCACCGCGACGGGGCGGGGCTCGCGCAGGTCCACCAGGAGCGCCCCGGATTCTTCAACGCCGTCGCCCAGATGGTCCGCGTCCCCATCATCCCGGGCCTCGGGTCCACGCTGATCCGGAGGGACGCGTCAGTGCTCGGCGCCGTGGGCGTCTCGGGGGGCAAGCCGGAGCAGGACCTCGACTGCGCGGAGGCGGGCCTCAAGGCGCTCGCGAAGTAATCTCCGCGTGCGCGCCCAGGCGCGCCGCGTTACAGTGCGCCCCCCGCGCTGGAGGGCCTTGAGTGGCCGACCTGCACGCAGAAAAGATCCTCATCCTCGATTTCGGGTCGCAGTACACGCAGCTCATCGCCCGGCGCGTGCGCGAGCTGCACGTCTATTGCGAGATCCACCCCTGTACGATGCCCATCGAGCAGATCCGCGCCTTCGGGCCGCGCGGGATCATCCTCTCCGGCAGCCCCTTCAGCGTCGAGCAGCCCGGCGCCCCGCTCGTCGACCGCGCGGTGTTCGAGATGGGCGTCCCCGTACTCGGGGTCTGCTACGGCCTGCAGCTCATGGCCAAGCTGCTCGGCGGCGCCATCGACCGCACCGCGCACCGCGAGTACGGACACGCGCGCGTCGAGGTGATCGAGCCGGTGGGGCCCTTCCGCGAGATGCGCCCGGGCGAGCACCTCGACGTCTGGATGAGCCACGGGGACAAGGTGGCCGCCCCCCCGCGCGGCTTCCGCGTCATCGGGCGCAGCGAGAACTCGCCCTTCTGCGCGGTCGCCAACCCGGAGAAGCGGCTGTACGCCATCCAGTTCCATCCCGAGGTGGCCCACACTCCCCGCGGCCGGGAGCTGTACGAGGCGTTCCTCGAGGAGTGCGGGGTCAGCTTCAGCTTCCGCATGGGCGCGTTCATCGAGGACGCGACGGCCCGCATCCGCGAGCGGGTGGGGAAGGAGCGCGTCATCTGCGCCCTCTCCGGCGGGGTGGACAGCGCCGTTGTCGCCCTGCTCCTGCACCGGGCCATCGGCCCGCAGCTCCAGTGCATCTTCGTCGACAACGGCCTGCTCCGCGAAGGGGAGGCCGAGCAGGTCCAGCAGACCTTCGCCGGCCGGTTCCACCTGCCGCTGCGCACGGTCGACGCCCGGGCGCGTTTCCTGGAGAAGCTGCGCGGCGTGATCGATCCCGAGCGCAAGCGGAAGATCATCGGCAACGAGTTCATCGCCGTCTTCGAGCAGGAGGTGGAGCGCGACCGGGCCGAGCACGGCGACGCGCGCTTCCTCGCCCAGGGCACTCTCTACCCGGACGTGATCGAGAGCGTCTCCTTCAAGGGCCCCAGCCAGGTGATCAAGAGCCACCACAACGTGGGGGGGCTGCCGGAGCGGATGCGCATGCAGTTGATCGAGCCGCTCCGCGAGCTGTTCAAGGACGAGGTGCGCGCGCTCGGGCGCGAGCTGGGCCTGCCCGAGGCGATCGTCGCGCGCCAGCCGTTCCCCGGGCCCGGCCTCGCCATCCGGGTCCTCGGCGAGGTCACCGAGGACCGCCTGCAGATCGTGCGCAAGGCCGACGCCATCGTACAGGAGGAGGTCGCCAACGCCGGGCTGCGGGAGCGGCTCTGGCAGGCGTTCGCGGTGCTCCTGCCGGTGCGCAGCGTGGGCGTGATGGGCGACGAGCGCACCTACGAATCGGCCTGCGTGCTGCGCGCGGTGGAGAGCCTCGACGGGATGACCGCGGACTGGGCGCGACTCCCGCACGACCTGGTGGCGAAGATCTCCGGCCGGATCACCAATGAAGTGCGGGGCATCAACCGCGTCGTGTACGACGTCTCCTCGAAGCCGCCCGCGACCATCGAGTGGGAGTAGCCGGGGGAGGCGTTCGAGGCATGCGGCTCGGGGGCTTTGTTTCCGCGCTGGTCGTCGCCACCGCCGCGCGGGCGAGCAGCATCAGCGATCAGATCACGGTCGGCTCCACGCAAGCGACCGCGCAGAACCCGCGTGCGGGCAGCCTCTCGAACCTGCTCCGCGCGAGCTTCGATCTCGACGAGCGGTGGACCCTCAACGCGGACGCGCAGATCAGGTTGGACGAGGCGGCCCGGGCGCCCTCGGGCAGCAACGTCGCGTTCCAGGAGCAGGGCGGAATCGTGGCCGACTTCAGCGCCGGCGTCGACTGGGAGGCGACCGACAACTGGACCCTGGGACTGATCGTCGGCTTCTCTCCCCGGAGCACGACGAGCAAGGTGTTCCCCGTCGCGGTGACGGATCCGTCGACGGGCAAGCAGGCGAACGCGGAGGGCCTGATCAGCGTCACCAACGAGAGCGCCTACGCCGAGGTGCTGGCCGGCTACGACACGGCGGGATATTCGAACCTCGAATTTTCGTTCACGGCGGGCCTCTCGCTCAACCGCTTCGAGACGCTGCAGCGGCTCGAGGCCGCCCAACTGGACCGGGGGCCGCCCACCCGGGTCAACGAGGTCCGCGCCTCCGCCGAGCTGCGGTCGGCGAGGCTCTCGGCAGGCGCCACGGCCACCCTCTTCGCCGACACGGACGTGGGCCTCAACGCGGACTACTACGCCTACGCCGACGACCCGACCACGGTGGGCTACTTCAGGCTGGGCGCCGGAGTGCCGATTGCCCCGCTCCACTATCTCCTCCGGCCCGAGGTGGCGCACCGTTTCGGAGACTTCTCGCTGAAGCTCTGGGCGCAGGCCGGCCGCTACATGCCCGGGACGGGGCAGGGCACCGCCGGGGCCGGGCTGAAGGTGCAGTACCGGTTCACCCGGTGGTTCAGGATGTGGGCGAGCGCCAGCGGATTGAGGGACGTCGACTCGTCCAGCCAGTCGACCCTGTCCGGCAGCCTGGCCGTCGGGGCGGCGTACCGCTTCTGACCAGGCTTGCAATCGGAAGCATCGGGCGATATTCTTTCAATTGAATGAAACGGGAGCCGACCCTCGTCCCGGAACGCAAGCCGCCGCCGGAGGCGGTGGTGGCCAAGGCGCTGGTCCGCGCCGCGCAGCGGCTCGGCATCGCCCAGGCCGAGCTGGCGGAGGTGCTCGGCACCAGCGCGGCCAGCGTCTCGCGCACCTTCTCCGGCGAGCGCCCCGTGGCGCCCGAGTCGGCCGAGGGCCGGCATGCGCTCTTGTTCCTGCGTCTCTTCCGCAGCCTGGACACGCTGGTCGGGGGCGACGAGGACAAGGCCCGGTGCTGGCTCGAGGCGCCCAACACGCACCTCGGCGGCCAGCCGCCGCGCGCGCTGCTCGCCTCCACCCCGGGGTTGGTCCGTGTCGCAGAGTACCTGGACGCGATGCGCGGGACCCTCTGAGGTCCGCCCCCTGCGCGGCCGTTACAGCCGCGTGGTCGAGGCGCAGTTCCGGAACTCGACCCGCAAGCTGGTCGATTCCGACGCCGAGCAGCAGGTCCTGGAGGAGCTGATCGACCGGCGCGCCAAGCTTCCGGTGCCTGCCGGGTTCGAGGACCTCCACTACCTGCTGTACACGCCGTTCCGCCACCCGCCGCTGCGCAACGGATCGCGGTTCGGCACGCGCCTCGAGCGGGGCATCCTGTACGGCGCGCGCGAGCTGCCCGTCGCCCTGGCCGAGGTGGCGTACTACCGTCTCGTGTTCCTCGACGGCACCCGGGCCGACCTCGGAGATCTGCGCCTCGATCTAAGCGCTTTCTGGTTCGGCATCGCCGCCCCGCGTGCCGTCGACCTCTCCCAGCCTCCGTTCCGCGCGCACGAAGCGCGGATCTCGTCGAAGACGCGCTACACCGCCTCCCAGCGCCTGGGGGCGGACATGCGGGCCGCGGGCGTGCAGGCCTGCCTGTACGTGTCGGCGCGCGCGGAGGGCCGCGAGCTGAACGTCGCCGTTTTCGACAACGTCTTCCGCCCCGGCCGGCCGCTCCGCGAGGAGCCTTGGAGCTGCACCGCGAATCGCTCGGGCGCGGAGTTCCGCGCCCGGACCTTGCTGGGCCCCGAGCGGCGCCACGCTTTCGCCCGGGCGCAGTTCGAGGTGGACGGCCACCTCCCCGCGCCCGCGCTCACCTGAAGCTACTGCTTTGCCCCCTGCTGCTTCCGCGGCGCCTTGAAGATGTCCTTGGGGATCATGCAGTGGACGCCCTTGCGCGCGTCCACCACCTGGCTCACGCGGCAGTCGCCGACCATGGAGGCCAGGCCGTACGCCTTGGCCCGGTCGATGCCCTTCACGGTGGTGAGGAAGTCCACCTCCTCGCGCACTGCGTTCACCATCGCCTTGTCCAGGCTCTCGTCGAAGCCGACGGTGATCCAGTGGGTCTTGGTCTCGATGCGCGGCCAGGTGAGCTTCATGTCCTTGCGCACGATCGGCTGCAGCCGGATCTCCTTGTAGGAGCACTCCAGCGCGGTCAGGTTCACCTCGCCGTTCCCCTGCAGGCAGTGCGAGTCGCCCGTCCAGATCAGCCCGCCCTTGAGGAACACGGGGATGAAGATGGTCGACCCCTCCTGCAGCTCGTTGATGTCCATGTTGGAGCCGTTCTTCCACGGCCGGATGGTGCTGACCGGCGCCATCGGGTCCTTGGAGCCGCCCTTGCGCGGCGAGGGGTCGTCCGGATCGATGCCGACCGCGAGCGTGCCGGGGAAGGGCCGCAGGGGCAGCACGATCCCCCGCGCGAACTGCACGCGCTTGTTCTTCACGTCCAGCTTGAAGAACTCGACGTGCCCCTCGGGGAACTCGGTCGCCAGGGCACCGATGGTGGGGAACTCCTTGCCCGGAAGGTTGAAGTTCGTGCCGACCTCCTTGGGCACGATCTTGAGGATGCGGATCTCCATCACGTCGCCGGGCTCGGCGCCCTCGACGTAGATCGGCCCGGTGATGGAGTGGGGCCCGCCGCCGGGATTCGCCTTGCGCAGCTCGACGATCTTCTCCATCGAGGTGCCCGGCTGGATCTGGTCCTTGGCGTGCATCAGCGTCTCGATGGAGACGGTGTCGCCCGACTGGATGGTCAGCTTGGGCGGCTCCTTCGGGTCGAGCCAGCCCCACTGCACGCTCTCGGGAGTCGCTGGCAGCATGTGGTGCTTCCCGGCGGCCAGGGCCGGAGCGGCGGCGGCGACGAGCGACAAGGTCAGCAGAGCGCCTCGCAAGCGAAGGAAAGGCATGTGTTACCTCCGCCCACCATTCTCCATGATCGCACGGAGAAGCGCACGTGGGCTCGCCAGGTTGACGGAATGCGATAGGCTCGGCTGCGGGTGGGACGATGTTCGAGCATGGCGCAATCCCTGGCCGCTCCCGGCGGCGCTTCGGCGCGCCTGCGGCGGTGTCGCTCGTCCTGCATGGCCTCGCGCTGGCTGCCGTTCCGGCGTTCACGGCCTTGCGTCCCGCGCCGACCGCCATGCCGGAGAGCGTCTTCGTGGTCCTCAATCCACGCCTGCCGGCCCCCGCGGCCGCGGCGGCCGAGCGCTCCAGCCCGGCGGCGAGGCCACCGCGGCCGAAGCGGAAGGCGCCGCCGCGGCCCGTGCTGGTACAGCCCGTCGCGATCCCGCCGGCGCCCGCGGTGCTCGAGCCGCCGCCGGAGCAGTCTCCCGCGCCGACGACGCCGCCCGAAGAGCTCGCGCGACCCGACGGGATGCCCGGCGGGCTCGGAAACGCCGCCGGAAGCACTCCGGGCGTCGCCCTGGCCATCAACGCAGACGGGCACGTGGAGTATGACGACGCGCTCATGTCGCCGCCGGAGCGCCTCTCGGGCCCGGACCCCGAGTACACGTACCTGGCGCGCGCTCACGACGTGCAGGGCGTCATGGTGGTGAAGTGCCTGGTGACCATCTTCGGCGTGGTCCGGGACTGCCGGGTGCTGGAGGGCCTGCCGTACATGGAAGGCGCGGTGGTCGACGCGCTCTTGCGACGCCGCTACACGCCGGCCCGGCTCGCCAACGGCCGCGCCATCGACGTCGAGTACACGTTCCGCATCCGCCTGCAGCTGGTGCGGTGAGGGAACCGCGGTCAGGATGCGATCGGGATGTGGTTGTGATTGCTCCCAGATGCGCGCTTGGCTGCCTTGTGCCCGCGCCGGCTGTCGCATACGGTAAGAAGCGAGGGGGAGCGCCATGCCTCGTCTGATGCTGGTCGCATTGGTGGCTTTGTCCGGCTGCGCCCTGCGCTACGTCACCGGGAATGCATCGGCGGATATCCCCGGGACGCAGTCTGGCGCGCC
This sequence comes from Myxococcales bacterium, assembly GCA_035635335.1. Taxonomy (GTDB): domain Bacteria; phylum Myxococcota; class Myxococcia; order Myxococcales; family 40CM-4-68-19; genus VBKO01. The sequence goes on from DASQBG010000147.1 coordinate 16,456, forward strand.
GAGCATGCCGGTGGTCATCACGATCGACGGGTCGGCCAATCATCTGTGCTCTCCCGAGGACACGGACCCGCCGCACACGTGCCCGGCCCAGTCCGGGCCAGATCAGCGTTAGGTCGCGGTCCGACCCCCGGTTCGCGGGCCCACACCGGCCGAGTTACCGTAATCTTCCTTATCAGACCTAACGGTCGATCCGCTCCGGGGGCGGGACGCAACGCGTCACGAGTTGAAGTAGCCGCCGCCGGGGCTTCAGGTCGACTTGCCGCCTTTCAGCGCTCCGCGAACGCGTTGCGTCTCGCACGCGGGAGCTGCGAGCTCGGAGCGCCTCGAAGGTCTCCACGGCGTGCCCGATGTGGTACTCACGCGCGGTGCACAGGCCCGGCACGCGGCTGATCGCCCGGCTGACCTCGTTCAGCATCGCGCGCCCTTACTTCACCCTCGGATCGGCCGCGTTGGTGGCCGCGATTTCCGTCTGGCTCGCCTCCGGCCTGGAGATCCGCTCCAGCTTCGAGGAGCTGCTTCCCCCGGACCTGCCCTCGGTGCGCCTGATCCAGCAGATGGTGAAGCGGGTCGGCGGCGACGGCACCGTATTCGTCAACATCGAGTCGCTCGACGGTCCGCAGGGGCTTCCCGCGTGCGAGGCGCTGGCTCCGAAGCTGGCCCAGGAGTTCCTCGCCATGGGCCCCGACCTGATCCGCGCGGTGGACTGGAGCGTCAGGGGCGCCCAGGAGTGGTACCTCCAGCACTGGCCGCTGCTCGTCCCTCTCGAGGACCTGCGCCGGGCACGCGACGCCATCCGCGAGGAGATCCGCAGGCGCATCATCGAGGCGAATCCGCTCGCCGTGCAGTTCGACGACGAGGACCCGCCGCCGCCCAAGCCGGCCGGCGGCGATCCGGCCACCGACTGGCTCGACCCGAAGAAGCCGCTGCCGCGCGAGCAGATCCGGCAGCGCTTCGCCCGCTACGTGGACGGGTTCTACGTGCATCCCGACCGCCGCAGCCTGACCATCGTGGTGCGGCCCACCGGCACCAGCCTCGGCGTGGCCGAGGCGCGGGCGCTGCTCGACCGGATGCAGAAGGTGGTCGACCGCCACGGCGCGGAATTCCAGGCTTCGCACCTGCGCGTCGGTTTCGCCGGCAGCTTTCCGCTCTTCGTCGCCGAGTACGAGGCCATCATCAACGACGTGAAGAACACCGCGCTTCTGGTCACCTCGCTGGTGCTGCTCTCCATCCTGGCCTTCTTCCGGGACCTCCGCTCCACCCTCTCGCTCGGTGTCGCGGTGCTCACCGCGGTCGCGGTCACCTTCGGGCTGACCCGGCTGATCATCGGGTACCTCAATACCCAGACGGCGTTCCTGGGCGCGATCGTAGTGGGGAACGGCATCAATTACGGGCTCATCTACCTGGCCCGGGTGAAGCAGCTGCGCCGCCGCGGGGTCGAGCTGCTCCCCGCCTGCGTGGAGGGCGCTCAGAGCACCGCGCAGGCCACGCTGCTCGCCTCGGCCGCGACCAGCGTCTCGTTCGGCACGCTGATCATCGCGGCCAACCGCGGCTTCCGGCACTTCGGCATCATCGGCGGCATGGGCATGCTGCTCTGCTGGCTGGGGACCTTCCTGCTCGTCCCGGCCCTGCTCGCGGTGTACGAGAAGGCGGCCGGAGCACCGAAGGTCACGCGGGAAGCGGCGGAGGAAGGCCGGGCCCTGCTCCCCTTCCTGCGCCGGCTGTTCGCTCGCCCCCGGCTGATCGCGGGCATCTTCGCCGTGGCGACGGTCGTGGCGTTGGTCGCCTTCATCCGCGACCTGCCCAATGCCATGGAGCGCAATCTCGAGAAGCTGAGCAACGATCCGCCAAAGGGGCGGCAGACGCTCCTGCGCGACCAGGAGCGCGCGGGCACCTCGCTCGGCACCTCGACGGCGTCGGTGCTGGCGCTGCTCGACTCGTGGCCCGAGGCGGACAATTTCTGCGACGTGATCCGCAAGCGCGCGCAGCAGCCGGAGTATTCGAAGCTGATCGAGAGCTGCAGCACGCTGTCGAACGTGGTGCCCCGCCCCGATCAGCAGCCCGACAAGCTCGGCATCATTGGCGAGATCGCCACCGAGCTGCGCCAGCGGGTGCTCTCGCGGCTGCCCGCCGATCTGCGCGCGCGGGTGCAGGAGGTGCGCGCCGAGCTCGCCGCGCAACGGCCGGTCAAGCTGGAGGAGGCGCCGGCGAACCTGGTGGACAAGTTCCGCGAGCGCGACGGTTCGGTGGGCAAGCTGGCCCAGGTGGTGGCGCGGCCCGACGCCAAGCTGGAGCTGGCGCCCAACCTGGAGGCGTTCGTGCGCGGAGTGCGCAACGTGCCCGTCGACGGCAAGCGCGTGGACGCCACCGGCGAGAACGTCATCTTCGCCGACCTGCTCACCGATACCGACAAGGAGGGGCCGCGCACCACCCTGTTCTCCTTCGCCGGCGTGTTCCTGCTGGTGATCCTGTTCTTCCGCCACGTGCGGACGAGCGTCGAGGTGCTGGGGTCCTTGACGGTCGGGGTGGCGCTGATGAGCGGGGTGGCGGCGCTGCTGCACCTCAAGATCAACTTCTTCAACTTCATCGTGTACCCGATCACCTTCGGGATCGCGGTGGACTACGGCGCGAACGTCGCGGCGCGCGTGCGGGAGCGCGGCGGCCGCGTGCTGGAGGCCCTGGCGGAAGTGGGCCCGGCGGTCGCGCTCTGCTCGTGGACGTCGATCGTGGGCTACGGGTCGTTGCTCATCTCGCTCAACCGGGCGCTGCGCAGCTTCGGCGAGTACGCCATGATCGGCGAGGTGATGACCATCCTCACGGCGCTGGTGCTCCTCCCCGCGCTGCTGATCATCGCCCAGCGCCAGCGCCGGCCTGAACCCGCCCGCGCCGCCGCCTGATCAGCCCGGCTGGGTCCAGCCGGGCGCGCGCGCGAGGCCGGTCGACTTACTGGAGCGCCCGCTCGACGGCCTTGCCGACGTCGTAGAGCAGCGCGCCCCGTTCCGTCACCGGCAGGTCCGGGGCGGGCATGCGGGTCCGGCGGAGCATCCGGTTGTAGGCGATCTCGGCGATCGGCCGGAGGTGGAAGGCGTCGTGCAGGTTGTATTCGAGCAGCCTGCGCAGCGCGGTCCGGTCGCCCTCGCGCTGCGCGCGCCACAGCCAGACCGCGTCAGCCCCCGACAACGGCAGAAGGTGAGGCGGACGGTGCAGCCCCAGCCGCGGCTCGATCTGCTTGAGCCCGCCGCCTTCCCCGAGCCGCCGCAGCAGCACGTACAGGTCAACGTGGGTGGCCGGCGGCTGCCAGCCGGGGAACAGCCGGCGCAGGTGCGGCAGGTCGAACGCGGTCCCGTTGAAGGTGACCACCGCCCGCCACCGCGCCGCGCGCCGCGGGAACTCGTGCAGGTCGCGCCCGCGCACGAAGCAGCGCGGGCCCTCCGCGTCGAGGACGCCGATGACCGTCACCTCCTCCGCCGTCTCCACGTCGACGAAGCCGGCCCGATCGAGCACGTGCGGCAGCAGGCGCCAGTGCTCCGTCTCGGCCAGGGCGCGCGCGAAGAAGTCCAGGTCGCCCGCTTCCAGCCGGGCGCGGCTCTCCGCGATGCCCGCGCGCAGCTTCGCGTCGAGGCGCTCGGCCAGCACCTCGCCCGCGGGCAGCGCGTCCCAGCTCGCCACGCCGCGCATCCAGAGCTGCCGCTCGCGCATCCCGCCGATCCCGCGGATGTGGCGGAAGGAGGCGGTCAGCACGCCTGGACCATCCCACGATCTCCGCGCCGGCAAAAGCGTGGCGCCGCCCGGTCGGCGGCGGCTATGGCTCTTCAGCGAGCTGGGTGAGGACCGGGACGTCCGCCTCGCAGAACGGCAGGCCCGGCAGCGCCCGGCGCGGCACCCAGCGCAGCTCCTGCGCCGTCAGCGGGCGCGGCTCCTCGCGCTCGTGCAGCCTCGCCCGGTAGAGGGCGAGCTCCACTTGCAGGTCCGGGTAGATGTGCTCGAGCCGCGCATACAGCTCACCCACCTGGACCCGCACGCCCAGCTCTTCCCGCAGCTCCCGGGCGAGCGCGGCGCGCTCCCCTTCCCCCGCCTCCACCTTGCCGCCCGGGAACTCCCACAGGCCGGCGCGCTCGCCCTCTTCCTTGCGGCGCGCCACCAACACCTCGCCGCCGCGCTCGATGAGCGCGGCCACGACGAGGACGCGACGTCTCAAGGGAGCAGCCCCAGGGAGAAGAGGACTCCGGCGTTGGAGACGATGAAGGCCGCGCCTGGGATGGCCAGCGGCCCTCCCGAGAAACCCGACCCCGGATCGAACGCCCCTCTCGAGCGGCCGGTCACCGCGTCGACCGCCACCAACGGCCCCCGCTCGAGCGCCACCAGCACCAGCCCGCCGCTCACCGCCGCGGACGTCGCGTATCGGTCGTTGCCCAGCGAGAGCTTCCAGAGCAACTTGCCGTTGGAGCGGCCCAGGGCGACCAGCGCGCCCTTCCCGCTCGCATACACGCGCGGTCCGTCGACCAGCACGTGGTTGGCCCCGGGCAGCGGCGCCGTCCACACCGGGTTGCCGGTGGCGGCGTCCAGGGCGACGACGCCCGCCTTGCTGCTCGCCCCGTAGACGTTCGGGTCCTCGTCGGGGGCCTGCAGGTCGTCGACGTCGAGGTAATCGCCGGTGCCACTCACCGCGCGCACCCACCGGGCGACGCCGTCGGCCGGGCCGAGCGCGACCATTGACCCGTCGGCGAAGCCGGCGAAGACGGTTCCGTGCGAGACCCGCGGCCGGGCATTGCCGCGGATGGTGAAGCCCGCCGGAGGGTCACGGTGGAACTTCCACACGCTCTTGCCGGTCTCCACGTCGACGCCGGTGACCGATTCCTCGCTGGACATCACGTAGACGTGGCCGCCGGAGAGGGTCGGCGTGGTGGTCAGCTCCTCGTGCAGGTCGCTGGACCACCGCACCTCGCCCGTGATCCGGTTGAGGGCAGTCAGCTTGCCGTCCGCGGCGGCCACGTACAGCGTGTCGCGGTCGAGCAGCGGCGCCGTCAGGATCGAGCCGCCCGACCGCCAGGACCAGGCGGTGCGGCCGCGCAGCCGGCAGCGGACCCACCCGTCGTGGGTGCCGACGTACAGCCGGCTCCCGGCCTCGTCCAGCACCGGCGCGGCGGTCTCGCGGGGCTGGAAAGGAAGCTCGTGCTGCGGGACCAGGCGCGCCATGTCGCCCACGAAGAACGCCCGCTCGCCCTGCGCAGGCGCGCCGCGCGACAGCGGCCCGTGGGAGAACGGGGTGAACGCGAACGCCAGGACCGCCGCAGCGAGCATCTACTTCTTGCCCTTGCTCGCGGCCACCGGGGGCTTGCGGTCCTTCGGCGCCGGGGCTTGCGGCGCGCCCGGCGGCGGCAGCGAGGCCAGCTCGAGACGCATGTTCGCCTCCAGCGCCACCGTCTCCTTGGCGTAGTCCTTCGCCACCTGCTCCAGCTGCTGCCTCGCCTCGGGCTTGCCCAGGACGAGCGCGATGCGCGCCTCCTGGAAGGCGGCGCGCTCGGGGGCGCCGTCGTGCGCGAGCCGGGCGAAGGCGGCGCGCGCCTCGTCGAGCTTGCCCTGCGCCTCGAGCGCGTATCCGACCGACTCCTGCGCCAGCACGCGCAGCGGGTGCCCGCCGGGGGCCTGATCGAGGAACGCCTGCAGAGTCGCCTGTGCGCCCTTCGCGTCGCCCTCCTTCAGCTTGAGGAAGCCGACCTGCGCCTCGGCGGTCTGCGCCGCCGTGGAGCGCGGGAAATCCGCCCTGACCTTCTCCAGGGCCGACAGCGCCGCCTTCTGCCGTTCCTCCCTGCTCGGGAACGTCTCGACGCCCGGCTGCGCCTGCGCTTCGGACGCCAGCGGGCGAGAAGACAGCTCCAGCGCCGCTGCCAGCTCGGCTCCGGCCTTCCCCTCGCGCGAGGTGGAGTAAGCGGACGCCGCCCAGGCGCCGAGCACGGCGACCGCCAGGACGATCAGGCCCGCCAGGACCGGCTTCTGGTGCGCGGCCATCCACCCCATCGCCTTGCCGGCCACGACCTGGAACTCGTCCGGCTTCTTCAGCTCCTTGCGATCGAGCTTGTGCGCCAACGGAAGCCTCCTTCAGGACGGCGTTCCTGCCCGACTTCCCCTCTGGAGTCAATCATCGAGTAAGGTGCTCCGCCGTGCTGGTCCTCGCGCTCCTGCTGGCCGCCCCGCTGCGCCCCGGCGATGTGGCGCTGTCGGTGCGGCTGGAGACCGCGTACCTGCGGCCGGACGGCGACTCGAGCTCGCGCGGAGGCGGCGCGGGGCTCTCGCTGGGGTACCGCCTGACCGACCAGCTCTCGGCGATCGGGGGCGCCTCTGCGTCGCTGCTCTGGTCCCAGCCCGCGGCCGGGGGACCCCGCCAGAGGCAGCACCTGGCCATGGTGTTCGCCGGGCTCGAGGCCCTGCTGGATGCGACCCCCATCGCGCCGTTCCTCGAGCTGTGCGTGGTGCGGCTCCTGCCCGAGAGCGCGGCCGGGTACTCGCTGGCCACGCGGACCTCGCTGGGAGCGGACTGGCTCTTCGCCGAACGATTCGCGCTGGGCCTCGCCGTCCGCACCCTGACGCCGCTCGACACGTCCGGCGGCATCAGCGCCCTGGGCGGGGCGGAGGTCGCCCTCCGGTTCATCTGGACTCCCGCAGGCCGCCGGCTGCCGGGAGGCAGCGTGGCCGCCTTGGAGAGATGATCATGCGCGCAGTCCGTTTGCACGAGATCGGCCAGCAGTTCCAGGTCGACCAGGTCCCCGATCCGGTCGCTCCGCCCGGCGGGGCGGTGGTGCGGCTGGAGACCGCCGCCCTGAACCACCGCGACGAGTTCATCCGGGTGGGCCTCTACGCGAAGATCCAGCTCCCCGCCGTCCTTGGCTCCGACGGGGCCGGCGTGGTCGAGTCGGTCGCGCCCGGCGTGGACCCCTCCTGGGTCGGCCGCAAGGTGGTGGTGAGCCCGTCGGAAGGCTGGGGACCCGATCCCCGGGCGCAGGACCCGAAGACCTTTCTCATCCGCGGCATGCCCAAGCAGGGCACCTTCGCCGAGAAGATCGCCCTGCCGCTCGACCGGCTGGAGCCGATGCCGGAGCACCTCAGCTGGCCCGAGGCCGCCGCCCTGCCACTGGCCGGCCTCACCGCTTACCGGGCGCTGGTCACCCGTGGCGAGGTCAAGCGCGGCGACCACGTGCTCGTCACCGGCATCGGCGGCGGCGTGGCTGCCGTCGCCCTGCAGCTCGCGCAGGCCCTCGGTGCGCAGGTGTCGGTGACGAGCGGCAGCGAGGAGAAGCTGCAGCGAGCGCGCGGCATGGGTGCCATCGCGGCCGTGTCCTACAAGCAGAAGGGGTGGGAGAAGGAGCTGGTCCAGCAGGCGGGCCGCCCCCCGTCCCTGGTCATCGACAGCGCCGGAGGTCCAGACTTCGGCGCGCTGGTGAACGCCGTCGCGCCGGGCGGGCGCATCGTCTTTTACGGGGCCACCCGGGGGCCGGCCGAGAAGCTCGAGCTGACGCGGGTCTTCTTCAAGCAGATCGACCTGCTCGGCACCACCATGGGCACCGACGAGGAGTTCCGCGCGATGCTGAAGCTGGTCGCGCGCGAGCGCCTGCGGCCGCTGGTGGACCACGTGTTCCCGCTCTCGCAGGCCGCCGAGGCGGACCGGCGCATGGCCCAGGCCGAGCAGATGGGGAAGATCGTCCTGAACTGCCGGGCGTGAAGGGTCCGCTCATGTTGCCCGCCATGGCCGCCCTCCTCTTCACCGCCGCCGGAACCGGAGCCAACCAGGGGGCCGAGCGCGCGACCGAGCTGGCCCGCAGGACCCTGGCCGAAGAGCTGGGAATCAAGGCCGAGGACATCCGCGTGCGCACCGTCGTTGCCTTGGAATGGTCCGATGCGAGCCTGGGGTGCCCGAAGAAGGGGCAGCAGTACCCGCAGGTCGTCACGCCCGGACATCGCGTGTTGCTCGAGGCGGACGGACGCACCTATGCGGTGCACGTGGCAGGCGAGAGGGCCGTGACGTGCCGTGGGTCTGCGGCCGAGCCGCACATCGTTGCGGCTGCGCGCCTCGCGGAGCTCGCCCGCGCGGACCTCGCCGCGCGCCTCAAGATCGAGCCGCAGGCGATCAAGACCCATTTCCCGCGGCCTCAGAGCTGGCCGGACACGAGCCTGGGATGCCCGAAACCAGGCATGTCGTACGCCCAGGTCGTCACCCGGGGCTTTCTCATCGAGCTCGAAGCCGGCGGCAAGTCCTACCGGTACCACTCGGATCTGAAGCGCGTCGTCCCCTGCGAGGAGCCGGAGGGCTGAAGAAGCACGCGGGAGGACCGCGCCGGCGTCGCACCTCCACCCGAGAGAAGAGCGGCGCGGGGGGATCGCTCCCGCCCGCGCCGCTCCGGAACATCCGGTCTTCCAAGTCTAGTCGTCGTCGTCTTCCTCGCCGCCGATGCGCAGGAGATTCGCCTGCTTCTTCCCCGAGAAGTTGTCCGTCGAGACGACCATGGCCCCAAGGGCCGGAGTCTTCGCGAACTCGGCCGGGTTCAGGGTCAGTGCAACCGACGCCGTCCCTCCAGCTGCAA
>DASQBG010000148.1:0-5903 GCA_035635335.1 Myxococcales bacterium
GCTGGAGGCCGTGGATCACTCGATGACCTCTCCCGCGCCAATTGAGGCGCCCGTTCAGCGGAGAGGTTTGTATGAACATGATTCGGTACGATCCATCTCGTGAGCTGACGCAGATGCAGCGTCACTGGCTGTTCCACCACAACCAGAACCTCGATCAGCTTTACGGCCGCGGTGTCCAAGGCGAGGAGACGCAGAACGTCGGCAGCACGTGGACGCCGCTCGTCGACGTCTTCGAGGACAGCGAGACCATCACCTTGAAGGTCGAACTGCCAGAGGTCGACGCGAACGACGTCGACATCCAGATCGAGGGTAACGCGCTGACGTTGCGTGGCGAGCGCAAGCTCGAGCGCGCCGACAAGCAAGAGGGCTACCACCGCATCGAGCGGAACTACGGAAGTTTCGGCCGCACGTTCACGCTGCCTTCAACGGTAGAGGTGGGGGACATTACCGCTGAGTGCCGTGACGGCGTGCTGCGCATCGCGTTGCCTAAGAAGGCGGAGACGAAGTCGCGCCAGATCAAGGTGCGGACCGACTCCGGCCTCCCCGGGCGCGATCCGCAGAAGCAGTAGCACTGCGGGTAGGCGGCTGACCCCCCGGGCAGCCGGGGAGAACGGGGCCATGCGGCCCTGTTTTCTTGTCCCGTCACGCCACTTCGAACAGACCGGCGGCGCCCATGCCGCCGCCGATGCACATCGTCGTGACGACGTACCGCACGCCGCGGCGCTTTCCTTCGATCAGCGCGTGCCCCACCAAGCGGGCTCCGGACATGCCGTAGGGGTGACCGATGGCGATGGCGCCGCCGTCGACGTTGAGGCGGTCGTCCGGGATGCCGAGCCGGTCGCGGCAGTAGATGACCTGCACCGCGAACGCCTCGTTCAGCTCCCACAGGCCGACGTCCTGCGCCTTCACCCCCGTCCGCTCCAGCAGGCGCGGGACCGCGAATACCGGCCCGATGCCCATCTCGTCGGGCTCGCAGCCTGCGACGGCGAAGCCGCGGAAGATCCCCAGAGGAGCCAGTCCGCGTCGCTCCGCCAGCCGCGCGTCCATCACCACGCAGGCGGAGGCGCCGTCGGAGAACTGGCTCGCGTTGCCTGCGGACACCACGCCGCCCGGCATCGCGGGCTTGATCTTCGAGACGCCCTCGTAGGTCGTGTCCGGCCGGATGCCCTCGTCGGCCGAGAGAGTCACTTCGCGCGTGCCCAGCTTGCCGGACTCCTTGTCCGCCACCGCCATCACCGTGGTGAACGGGACGATCTCGTCCTTGAACCTGCCCGCCGCGAGCGCCGCGGCCGCGCGTTGCTGGCTGCGCACGCCGTACTCGTCTTGCTTCTCGCGCGGGATGCCGTAGCGGCGAGCGACGTTCTCCGCCGTCTGCAGCATCGAGTCGTAGATGGCCGGCTTGTGCTCGAGCAGCCAGGGGTCGCGCGCCATGTGTCCGTTGCGCTCGTTCTGGACGCAGGAGATGGACTCCAGGCCGCCCGCCACCACCACCGGAACACGATCGACGATCACCCGCTGCGCGGCCATGGCGATGGTCTGCAAGCCCGACGAGCAGAAGCGGTTCACGGTGGTGCCGGCGGTGGTCACCGGCAGCCCAGCGCGGAGCGCAATCTGGCGCGCGACGTTGCCGCCGGTCGTGCCCTCGGGCATGGCGCAGCCCATCAGTACGTCCTCGACCTCGGCCGGATCGACGCGCGCGCGCTCGACGGCCGCACGGACTGCGTGCGCGCCCATGGTCGCGCCGTGGGTCATGTTCAGGGCGCCGCGCCACGACTTGGCGAGCCCGGTCCGGGCGGTGGATACGATGACTGCGTCGCTCATGGTCGCGTCTCCCCGGCTGAGTTGAACGTTCTTCCCTCCGCGGCGAGCTTCGCCAGGAGCGGCGCGGGCGTCCAGAAGCCAGGGTCGCCGTGTGGATTCGCCGCGAAGCGCTTCATCGAGCGCAGCACGTTGTACAGCCCGGCCGTGTCCGCGGCGAACATCGGGCCGCCCCGGAACGGCGGGAACCCATACCCGGTCAGGTAGATGACGTCGATGTCCGAGGCGCGCAGCGCGATCCCTTCCTCCAGGATGCGCGCGCCCTCGTTGACCAGCGAATAGATGCAGCGCTCCACGATCTCTTCGTCGGAGATCTTCCGTCGCTGCACGCCGAGCTCCTTGCTGTACCCGACGACCAGCTCCTCGATGACGGGATCCGGAATGGCGTCGCGCCTGCCCGCCTCGTAACGGTACCAGCCCGCGCCCGTCTTCTGACCGAAGCGGCCCAGCTCGCAGACGCGATCGGCAAGGCGCGGGTATTTGACGTGCGGCTTCTCCACGTAGCGCCGCTTGCGGATGAACCACCCGACGTCGTTCCCCGCCAGGTCGGCCATGCGGAAGGGGCCCATCGCCATGCCCCATTTCTCCAGCGCGGCGTCCACTTGCCGCGGCAGCGCGCCTTCCTCGAGCAGGAAACCGGCCTGGCGCGAGTACTGCTCGATCATGCGGTTCCCGATGAACCCGTCGCACACGCCGGACACCGCGGCCGTCTTCTTCAGCTTCTTGGACAGGTCCATGACCGTGGCGAGCACGTCCTTGCCCGTCTTCGCTCCGCGCACCACCTCGAGCAGCTTCATCACGTGGGCCGGGCTGAAGAAGTGCGTGCCGATGACGTCCTGCGGCCGGCGGGTGAATCCCGCGATGCGGTTCACGTCCAGCGTGGAGGTGTTCGTCGCCAGGATGGCGCCGGGCTTCATGACCTCGTCGAGCGTGCGGAACACGCCCTCCTTGACGCCCATGTCCTCGAAGACCGCTTCCACGACGATGTCGGCTTGCGCCACGTCGGCGTAGCTCAGCGTCGGCCGGACCAGGCGCATGCGCTCCTCGACCTGCGCGGTGGTCAGCTTCCCCTTCTTGGCGCTGCTCTCGTAATTCTTGCGGATCGTGGCGACGCCTTTCTCGAGCGCCTCCTGCTTCACCTCCAGCAAGGAGACCGGGATGCCGGCGTTGGCGAAGTTCATCGCGATTCCGCCGCCCATGGTGCCGGCGCCGATCACCGCCGCGCTCCGGATGGGCCGGGTGGGAGTGTCCTCGGGCACGTCCGGGATCTTGGACGCGGCGCGCTCTGCGAAGAAGGCGTGCCGGAGCGCCTTCGACTCCGCGCTGTCGATCAGCTGCAGGAACAGCTCGCGCTCGGTGCGCAGCCCTTCGTCGAATGGCTGCGTGGCCGAGGCGGCGACCGCCTCGAGGGCCTTCAGCGGCGCCGGGTACCCCTTGGACGCGCCGCCGACCGCCGCCCGCGCGAACTCGAAGAACCCCTCGGCGTTGGGATAGCTGACGGGTACGTCGCGCAGCAGCTTCGCCGTGCGATTCTCGGCAACGGCCTTCTCCGCGAACGCGACCGCTCCTTCCAGGAGGTCGCCCTCCACGAAGGCGTCGATGAGCCCCGTGCCGCGGAGCTGCTCGACCGGGACGACCGTCCCGGAAACGATCAGGTTCAGAGCGGCCTCGACGCCGACCGCGCGCGGGAGGCGCTGCGTGCCGCCCGCTCCGGGCAAGAGGCCCAGCTTGACCTCGGGCAGACCGATCTGCGCGCCCGCCGCGGCGACCCGGTAATGCGAGCCGAGCGCCAGCTCCAGGCCGCCGCCCATCGCCATGCCATGGATGGCGGCGATCACCGGCTTGCGGCCTGTCTCGATGGCGCGGATGACGGTGCGGAGGGTCGGCTCCGCGATCATCTTCGGGGTGTTGAACTCGCGGATGTCCGCGCCGCCCGAGAAGCCGCGTCCGGCGCCGATCAGGACCACTGCCTTGACCGCCGGGTCCGCCTCGGCCCGGTCGAGCCCGTCGAGGATGCCCCGCCGCAACTCGTGGCCGAGGCCGTTCACCGGCGGGTTGTCGAGCGTGATGACGGCGATCGACCCTTTGGTGGACCAGCTCGCGGCGCTCATGCGGTCTCCTTCCGGGCGGCGGTCTCGCGGACGAAGGTCTCTAGATGATGCTCGGTGTCGCCGAGCGAGAGCTCGATGGCGGTCAGCCGCTTGAAGTAGTGGCCCACGTGCAGCTCGTCGGTCATCCCCATCCCGCCGTGGATCTGCACCGCCTCCTGCCCCACCTTCCGGCACGCCTGCCCGATCACCACCTTGGCCGCGGAGACGGCGCGGCGGCGCTCGGCCGGATCGCCGTCGGTCGCGCGGATCGCCGCAAGGTAGCTCATCGATCGCGCCTGCTCCACCTGGATGAGCATCTCCACCATCCGGTGCTGCAGCGCCTGGAACTTCCCGATCGGCACGCCGAACTGCTTGCGCGTCTTCGCGTACTCGACGGTGGTGTCGAGCAGCGCCTGCAGCGCGCCCGCCGCCTCGGCGCAGATCGCCGCGATGCCCAGGTCCCAGGCCGCCGAGATTGCCTCGAACGCGCCGCCCTCGGGGCCGAGCAGGCCGCCGGCCGGGACGCGAACGTCGCGCAAGGCGACGTCGGACGCGCGCTGCCCGTCCAGGGTCCGGTAGGTCTGCAGCGAGACGCCCGGCGCGCCGCGGGGGACGATGAACAGCGAGATTCCGCGCCGCTCGTCCGGAGCTCCAGAGCTGCGGGCCGAGACGAGCAGCGCCTCGGCCGAGGCGGCGTGGGGCACCACCGCCTTGCGGCCGTTCAGGACGAAGCCGTCGCCCGAACGCGCCGCCGTCGTGCCGACGCGTGCGAGGTCGTCGCGCGCGCCGGGCTCCCCGTGAGCAGGCACCGCGATCCGCTCCCCCGCTGCCATCGCGGGGAGCAGCTCCTCCCGTTGCGCCGCCGATCCCAGGTCGCGGATGAGCGCCGTCGCCAGGATCGCGCTGGGAAGGTACGGCTCGAGCAGCAGGCCACGCCCGAGCGCGTTCATGGTCAGCATGGTCTCCACGCTGGCGCCGCCCATGCCGCCGTGCTCCTCCGGCACCTGCAGCCCGAGAAGGCCCAGCTCGCCGAGCTTGGCCCAGATCTCCCGGCTCCAGCCCTCTTTCGAGTCGAGGATCGCCTCGCGCGCCGCGAACGAGTACTCCTTAGCGACGAACCGCTGCACGGCGTCGCTCAAGAGCTGCTGCTCCCTCGTCAGGTCGAAGTCCACGCGGCGCCCCTCCTACAATCCCAGGATCGTCTGGGCGATGATGTTCTTCTGGATCTCGTTGCTGCCGCCGTAGATGGAGGTCTTGCGCAGGTTGCAGTAGTGCGCGCCCAGCCCCGCGGCGTGCGGCGGTCCGATCGGAGCGGACGGTCCGCCTTCCGCGTCCGGGAAGGGCAGGGCGTAGACCCCGGCCGCGCGCATCATCAGCTCGGAGATGGCCTGCTGGATCTCCGTCCCCTTGATCTTGAGCAACGACACCTCGGGGCCGGGGGCGCGACGCTCCCTCTCGGCGGAGACGACCCTCAGGTTGGTGATCTCCAGCGCCATCAGGTCGATCTCGACCTGGGCGATCCGCGCGGCGAACGAAGGGTCCTCCAGCAGCGGCCTGCCGTCCTTCAGCTCCGCGGCGGCGATGCGCTTCAGGCGCCGCAGCTCGCGCTTGGAGACCGCCACGCCGGCGATGTTGGTGCGCTCATGCCCGAGCAGGAACTTGGCGTAGGTCCAGCCCTGGTTTTCCTTGCCGACCAGGTTCTCGGCGGGGACGCGGACGTCCTCGAACCAGACCTCGTTCACCTCGTGCTCGCCGTCCATCAGGATGATGGGGCGCACGGTGATGCCCGGGGTCTTCATGTCGATGAGCAGGAACGAGATGCCTTGCTGCGCCTTTGCGCCGGGGTCGGTGCGCACCAGGCAGAAGATCCAGTCCGCGTGGTGGGCGAGGGTGATCCAGGTCTTCTGCCCGTTCACGACGTAGTAGTCGCCGCGCCGCTCGGCGCGCGTCTTCAGCGAGGCCAGGTCCGAGCCGGAGCCGGGCTCCGAGTAACCC
>DASQBG010000149.1:0-3772 GCA_035635335.1 Myxococcales bacterium
GCCTTTCCGGTGACCGCTTCAGCTTTGGTCTCTCCACCGAGGTCCATGCCCCTGAAGGCATCCCGCTCACCCTGGGAATCGCCTACCGCCATCAAGCGCCTCTGACGTTGGACGGGCACGCGCACTTCGAGAACGTTCCCCCGGCGTTCGCAGCCTCGCTGCAGGACCAGGCGGCTTCGGAGAAGCTGACCGTGCCCAATGACTTCTACGTCGGCCTGGCCTATGACATCCTGCCCAACCTCAAGCTGATGGGGAGCTGGAACCTCGAGCGCTGGCGCGTGTACGGTCAGGACCAGTACATCGGGGAGAAGGGCCTCACCATCACCGTCCCGCGCCGATACCACAATGCCTGGGTGTACCGATTCGGCGCCGAGTACACCAAGGCGAGCTTCCTGCCTGCGCTGACGCTGCGCGCCGGGTTCCTGCGCAGCGTCTCCGAGCAGCCTACCGACACCATCTCCCCCACGCTGACGGACGCGAACAGCTGGGCATTTTCGCTCGGAGCCGGCTACGAGATCATTCGCAACCTGCGCGCCGACGCGGCCTTCCAGTACGCGCTCTTCGACAAGGTGACCGCCACCGGCGCCGATGCGTTCCCCGGCTCCTACAACACGCACGTGTACCTGATGTCCGTGGGCGTCGTGTACCGCCTTCCTGATCTGTAACCGGCGGTTACGCCGACCGTCAGCGTGCTAGCGTCGCGCGCGGTGGACCCGCTGGCAAGGCTCGGCCAGGCGCTGGCCGAGGCCGGATACGCGTTCGTGACGCCGACGCCGGAGACGCACCGCCGCGTGCTCGCGCGCGGCGTAGAGGCGCGAACGCTGCGCGACGTCTTCGGCTGGAGCCGGCCTTTCGCCCGCGGCGCGTTGCCGCAGCGCTTGTTCGACCTGCTGGAAGATGCGGGCGCGGTCGAAAGCGCGGGGCCGCTGCTGCGGAGCGGCGTGCGCTTCTCGTCTCTGGGTCCGCTCCTCCTCGCCCACTCGGCGTACCCGACCACCGCGGCGGACGCGGTCTTCCTGGGGCCCGACACGTACCGGTTCGCTTCGTTCGTCCAGTCGCGCGCCCCGCCGCGGATCGCCTCGCTCGCCGACGTCGGCTGCGGGACCGGCGCCGGAGGTCTGCTGCTCGCCCCGCGCGCCGGATCCGTCCAGCTGCTCGACGTCAACGCATCGGCGCTGCGTTTCGCGCGCGCGAACTGCGAGCTGAACGGGATCCCCGCCGTCGTCGAGCAGAGCGACGTGCTTTCCGGCGCCGCCGGCGCCCTGGATCTGATCATCGCGAATCCGCCTTACCTGGCCGATCCCCTGCGCCGCGCATACCGGGATGGCGGCGGCGACCTCGGAACCGGGCTCTCCCTGCGCATCGTGCGGGAGGCGCTCGAGCGGTTGCGGCCGGGGGGCCGCTTGCTGCTCTACACCGGGACGGCCGTGGTCGAGGGTGAACACCTCCTCTGGCAGCGGCTCGCCCCCTTGCTGCAGGGAATCCCGCACGAATATTTCGAGCTGGATCCCGACGTGTTCGGCGAGGAGCTGGAAAATCCGCCGTATACAGCCGCGGACCGCATTGCCGTCGTCGGGCTGGATGCCCTGAGGCCATGAGAAACCCCCCACAATCTCGTGCAAGAGGGGCGACCGGCGGACATCCTGGAGGGCCGATGGATTCCCGGCAGCTCCACCTTGCGCTGGACCGCTTCGCGCACGACCGGCTGGAGCCCTCTTTGCCCGATCGCCCGCCGTTCAAAGGCGACGCAGACCTCCTTCGTGCGCTGGAGGTGGAGTTCCTCGATGCCGAGCGGGCCGCCGTCGTGGAGCATGCGGCGGAAGCGCCGGCGGCCCCCGACGCCTTCGTCCGCTGGTTCGAGGACCTGCGCGAGGCCGGACCGGGGCAGGGCGATCCCCTCTTCCCCTGGCTCGCGGAGTCTGCCTCGCCTGCCCAGATGCGTTGGTTCCTCGCCCAGGAGGTCGCGGGCGAGGCCGGCTTCGACGACCTGGTCGCCTTGACGCAAGTGAAGATGCCGGTGCAGGCGAAGCTCGAGCTCGCCCGCAATTACTGGGACGAGATGGGCCGCGGCCGGGCGGCGGCGATGCACGGTCCTCTTCTCTCGGACCTGGCGCGCGCCCTCGACGTGCAGGCCCGCGCGGAGAGCACGGTCTGGGAGTCGCTCGCGCTCGCGAATCTCATGGTCGGCCTCGCGCTCGAGCGGCGCCTCGCCTACCAATCGATCGGCGCGCTCGGCGCCATCGAGCTGACTGCGCCGGGGCGGGTGGCGCTGGTCGACCGGGGCCTTGCCCGGCTGGGCGTGGCCAAGGGCGCGCGCCGTTACTTCACCCTGCATGCGACGCTCGACCTGCAGCACAGCGACGCCTGGAGCCGCGAAGTGCTCCGGCCGCTGGTCGCGCGGGAGCCGCGCGCCGCGCGCGCGATCGCCGAAGGAGCGCTGATGCGGCTGCAGGCCGGTGCGCGCTGCTTCGCGCGGTACCGTCACGAATTCGGACTACAACCACCCCAGGCGGCGCAGGAGGTCCGCGTCGGTCCGTAGGTACCGATCGCCGATGTCGGATCGGTAGCGGACGTTGGGCAGGGCCACCGTGCTCACCAGCGAATAGGCCGCGCGCTGCGCGTCCTGCACCGTCTCGCCGCGGCCGGTGACCACCAGCGCGTATCCCGACGGGCCGCTGGTCATGAGCCGTCCGCCCTCCAGCATCAGCTCGCCGAAGTGGAGCTCGTGCTCCTCCTCGGCCAAAAGCGGGCGCCGGAACGCTACCGGCTGACCTCGCCCGGATACGGTCGCCTGCGGGTATGGAAACGGCGGCACGGTGAGCACCACGCCGACGGCGAATCCTCCGTGCGTGCGAAAGCTGCGCGGCCGATCGCGGCGCAACATCGCCATCAGGATCGTGTCCCAGGAATCGACGTGCAGCGCCTCGAGGATGGCGAATCCGGGATATCCGAATCGGCAGGTCAGCTCGAGCGGCCAGATCCCGCCTTCGTTCACGATCGTGTTCAGGTTGATGTACCCCTGATACCGGCCTTCCCGGAGGATCGGTGCGAGGCGCCCCAGCGTCGATTCCAGGAAAGGCCCGGCGCCGCGGTATGTGACCAGCGTCCCCATCTCGCCCGTCAGCTCTCCCAGATCGCCGGGGAAGAACCGCTTGTGCTCCCAGTCCAGGCAGGCCGGCTCGAGAAAAGATTCGCCGTCGAAGTAGGCGCCCACGCCCATCTCGACTCCGGCCAGGTGCTCCATCAACACGAACGAGGGCCGGTCGGTGAAGGTCCATTCCCGGCGCTGCAGCTCGAGGACGGCGGTCACGTCCGACCCGTCGGGCAGCTCGCCCACGTAGTTGCGAGTGGACGAGAAGCTGCCGTTGAGCTTGAAGACGTACCGGGCCGGGTTCCGTTGGACGAACGCGATCGCATCGTCGAATCCGTCGAAGGCGTGGACCCTGGCGGTGCGCAGGCCGGCGTCGTGCAGCGCGGCCTGGCCGAACGCGCGATCGTTTTCCAGACGCTCGCCCAGCGCACCGCCGCCGATGACCTGAAAGCCCTCCCGCCGCAGCTCCTCCTGCTCGCGGCCCAGCGTGGACTGCTCGAAGATCACCAACCCGTCCCGGCCGACCCAGCCGAGCTCGCCGCGCCAGTCGGGCGTGCGCGCAACGATCCCCGCGAGGACGCCCTGGCAGGCTACGTCGGAGATGAAGACGCGGACTTCGTGCCCGCGCCCGGCAAGCCGCCGGTAGAGGTCGCCGAGGTCGTTCGACTCGCCGATCCCGAG
>DASQBG010000150.1:0-32214 GCA_035635335.1 Myxococcales bacterium
GAGGGGTGAGGGGGAGGGAGAGGCGGAAGATGGAGCCGCCGCCCGGGGCCTCGGTGAGGGTCAGATCGCCGCCGTGGAGGCGCGCGATCTCCGCCGAGATCCAGAGGCCGAGCCCGTTGCCGCCCTCGCCCTTGGTGCTGAAGAACGGCTCGAAGATCCGATCGCGCAGATTGGCAGGCACCCCCGGGCCGTTGTCCTGCACCTCGATCAGCGCGTCCCCGTCCAGGCGGCGCGTGCGCAGGCACAGCCGCGCGCCGGGGCGGTCGCGCAGAGCGTCGGCCGCGTTCACCACCAGGTTCACCAGCACCTGGCCGAGCAGCGTCGGCTGGCAGCGGACGGGCGGCACCTCGCCGAAGTCGCGCACCAGCTCCACGTGGTGCTTGAGGCGCCCTTGCAGGAGCACCAGCGCCTCCTCGATCTCCAGCAACAGATCGACCTCGCGCTGGTCGCCGTCGGAAAAGCGCGCGCCGCGCCGCATGGCCTCGAGGATCGAGCGCATGCGCGCCAGGCCCTGCTGCGCGTTGCGCAGGTGGTCGGTGTGCTCCCCCGGCTCGACCAGGGCGTCGATCGAGTCCAGCTCGAGAGAGACGCTGGTGAGCGGGTTCGCCAGCTCGTGCGCCAGGCCGCCCGCGAGCGTGCCGAGGTGCACCAGCCCGACGTGGCGCGCGAACTCGGCGCGCGCCTGGTGCTCGCGCCGGCGCAGCCGATCCTGGACGGCGGCTCCGGTCACCCCGAGAAGGGACGCGCACAGCAGGAACGACGCCCGGGTCCCCAGCTCGAGCGCGTCCTCGCGTCCCTGGACGAGCGCCAGCAGCGGCAGCACCGTGATCGCGAGCATCTCCGCGTGCAGGACGAGCGCCTGGCGGGGCCGGAGCGGCAGCATGATGGATCCGCCCGCCACGATCAGCAGCACCGCGTACACGTACGGGCTTTGGATCCCGCCGGTGGCGAAGATGCCCGCCTCCAGGGTCACCGAGAGGACGAAGGCGGCGGCCGCCACGATCCGCAGGGTCCGCGTCCCGGGGCGCCTGAGCCGCCGCTCGAGCAGGAGCAGGAGCCCGGCGGCGGCGAGGCGGACGAACAGGAGCGACAGCCAGTGCTCCGGCGCGACCGCCCGGTCGAGCGCGGAGAAGGCGACGATCAGCGCGGCGGCGAGCAAGCAGGCAGTGCGCAGCGCCTGACGCTGAACTGACTCCAGCTCTTCCGGGTAGGTCGGGAGCGGAGAAGGTGCGAGCTGTGGGCCAAGGTCGTGCTTCACCGCGGTCGTGCATCGTACACGCTCACCGATGCGGGAACCAATGCTGGGACCGCCAGCGCCCCCGACGGCGGCGGGACGCCCAGGAGCAGGGCGGCGGAAGGCGCCACCTGGGTCGCGGACAGGTCCTCGCCGATCTTCAGGCGGAATCCGGGCGCTTGGGCGAGGAGCGGAACCACCGCGTCGTCGCTCCAAGGACTCCCATGCATCGCCCACGCATTGCCGATCTCGGGGCCGGCCAGGCTGGCGAGCGGCGCGGGCACGAACAGGACGTCGCCGCTCCGCCCCGCGAACCACGCGTGCCGCAACACCGGGCCGGCGTCCGCGATCCCGACCTGCGTGACCGCCTTCCAGACGCCGGGGACGCGCCGCAGGGCTTCCGCCGCGATCTCGGCCGCCCGCGCCGGGTCCACGCCGGGGAACCTCCGCAGGACGAGGACGCCGTCGTCCATCAGCAGCACCCAGCCTGGATGCGGGCCCAGGGCCTGGTCCAGCGCCTTCTGCACCGGCCCGGTCAGCTCGGCGGCCGGGACGTGCAGCGCGCGCAGGTGCACCTGGGCCGCGGTGGGCGGGGTGGGCGTCGCGCCGTGGTCGGAGGTGAGCAGGACGGAAAGCCGGTCGCCGAACCGGGCGCGCAGGTCGCTCAGGAACGCGCCCAGCTCGTCGTGCATGCGCAGGAGCAGGTCCATCCGCTCCCGGGAGGCGGTGCCCGTCGAGTGGCCGACGTAGTCGACCCCCGCCAGCGAGAGAAGCAACAGGTCGGTGCGCCCGCGCGTCCCCAGCTGCATGGCCTCGAGCCCGGCGCGCGCCGCCCGCAGCACGATGGTGGTGGACGGGGGCGCGGCGCGCAGCGCGCGGAACAGGCGGGACGAGACCTCCCCGTTCCCGATGCGGTGCGGGAACGACGGCCCGATCCCGTAGAGGTCGTGGATCTCCGTGCGCTCCTCGGCGATGCGCGCATACACCGCCTCGGGCCGCGACAGCGTCCAGATCCAGTCCTTCCATTCGCTCGCCGGATGGGCTTTCTGCAGCGCGGAGAGCCACTCCGGCGGACCGGACGCGTAGCAGGTCGTGGAGGTCAGCTCGCCCCGCTCCAGGTCGTAGAAGAGCGCCAGATCGGCCGAGCGTCCGGCGAGGAACAGCGCTCCCCGGTCCTTGATGGCGATGCTCAGCACGCGCGCCTGGCCGCGGCTCGCCAGCTTGAGCGCGTCGGCAAAGGTGGGTGCCCGAAGCGCCGCCGGGCTGACGCCGCGCTTGCCGTCCCAGGTGGGACACGCGGGATCCTCCACGGCCTCGCGCAGCTCTTCGCCTTCCACGAAGCGGTTGCCGACGATGCCGTGCACCTCGGGCCAGGCGCCCGTCGCCAGGGTCGCGTGCCCGGGCGCGGTGTGCGTCAACGCGGTCTCGTACCGGATCGGGACCGGCTGCCCGAGCCCGGCGAACCCGCGCGGACCCAGCTCGTCCCGGAGCACGAGGAGATCTTCGGTGCGGAGCTGATCGACGACGATCACCACCACCAGCTTTCCCCGCTGCTCCGCGGGGGCGGCGGCGGAGGCGGCGAGCAGCGCGGCGCAGGCGAGCCAGCGGTGGACGCGACGTGCGTGAATCTGCATCATGCGGCTCCTTCTACCTGGA
Source organism: Myxococcales bacterium (assembly GCA_035635335.1). Taxonomy (GTDB): domain Bacteria; phylum Myxococcota; class Myxococcia; order Myxococcales; family 40CM-4-68-19; genus VBKO01. Next base: position 2,891 of record DASQBG010000150.1, read on the forward strand.
GGCCTTTAGTGTACGCACCCGATCTGCTCAAGGGGCGCAACATCGTCGTGACGGGGGGCGGCTCGGGCCTGGGCGCCGAGATGGCCCGCCGGTTCGCGGAGCTGGGCGCGCACCCGGTCGTGCTGGGGCGCAGGCAGGAGAAGCTCGACGAGGTGGTCAAGCAGATCCGCTCGCGCGGACACCAAGCGAGCGCCGTGGCCTGCGACGTGCGGGACGCCGCCGCGGTCGAGCGCGCCGCGGCGCAATTCCCGCGCGTGGACGGCCTGGTGAACAACGCCGCGGGGAACTTCCTCGCCGCCTCGGAGGACCTGTCGCCGAACGGCTTCAAGACGGTGGTCGACATCGTGCTGAACGGCACGTTCCATTGCACCAGCGCGTTCGGGAAGAAGATGATCGAAGGCGGCAAGGGGGCCATCGTGAACATCGTGACCACCTACGCCTGGATGGGATCGGCGTTCGTGCTCCCGTCGGCGTGCGCCAAGGCGGGCGTCCTCGCGATGACGCGCTCGCTCGCGGTCGAGTGGGCGGCGTACGGCATCCGGGTGAACGCGATCGCGCCCGGGCCGGTGCCGACCGAGGGCGCGTTCAGCCGGCTCATGCCCGACCCGCAGATGACGGAGATGGCGAAGAACCGCGTGCCGCTCAAGCGGTTCGGCACTCCCCGCGAGATCGCCGACGCCGCGGTCTTCCTCCTCTCCGACGGCGCCGCGTACGTGACCGGCGACTGCCTGACGGTGGACGGCGGCGAATGGCTCAAGAACGGCGGCGAATTCAGCTACGCCACCGACTACGACCGGGACAACGTCAAGCAGATGTTCCGCGCCATGCGCGGGAAGGAGCGGTAGCCGCCGCTCCGGGTGGTTTCAGGGCGCGGCGAGCAGGTCGCGCACCGCGCGGAAGCGCTGGTTCGGCACCGTGATCGACAGCACGTACTGGTCGATGAGCCACTTGCCGTCGCGCAGCGAGAGCACGCCGCTGCCGCGCGCCGGGCCCAGGTTCTGCGTCTCCAGATCTTCGTCGAACCAGGCCAGGTCGCCGCGCGCGGTCACCGCCCGTCGTGTGGCGTGGAAGCTCCAGGCCTTGCCGCGCGCGAAGTGCGGGTGCGCGTAGGCGCGGAAGGCAGGGATTTCCCAGCGCTCCGTCGCGTCCGTGCCGAGGAACACGCCGCCCGGCGCGAAGTGGGCGAAGTAGCGTTCCTCGTCGGCGCGCGCGGCGGCGTCGTGGAAGTCGTCGAGCGCGCTCGCCACGGCCTGCTCGGCGGCAGGGCCACGGGGAGCGTGAGCGCAGGCGGCCAGAGCGGATGCCATCACGACCCTGCCGAGATGCATTCAAAACACGTATCGGATGCGCGGCAGCAGCGCCAGCGAGGCGATCCCGCCCTTGCCGCCGTCGGGCCGCGAGGCCAGCGAGTAGCGCAGGATCGCGTCGAGCCCGACGCCGAAGTGGTCGAGGCGCGTCTTGTACTCGAGCCCCAGCCCCGCGCCCGCGTGAGGCGCGATCGCCTGTTCCGGGACGGCAGCGCCGAGCGTGAACGGGCCCGGGGAGAGCAGCGTCATGCCGCCCATCAGCTTTCCGGAGACGAGCAGCCGGCGAGTGAGCCACGCCCCGGTCGAGGCGCCCACCTCGAGGAAAGTGGCGCCGAAGGAATCGGTCCCGGCACAGCTCCCCGGCGCCGCGGGCTGGAAGCAGGAGTTGCTCGAGGCGCCGGCGCCGACCGAGGCGAAGAGCGAGGATGCCGCACCCAGGTCACGGCCGACGGTGAGGCCCAGGTACGGCTGCGCGTTGGACAGGGCCCGGCTGCCGCCCAGCGTCGCGAACGCGCCCAGGCTCGCTTCGGCGAAGGTCCCGCGGCGCGGCGCCTCGTCGACTCCGTTCGAGGGTATCGGAGTCCGGGCCAAGGGCCGATCGGCGCCGGGCTCCGGCTCGCCGCCGCGCGCGGCGGCCGCGAGCAGCAGGGCTGCGGCCAGGATACGGGTCATGGAGCGCTGCTCTTGAAGACGTACGGGTAGGTCACCTGCACCGTGCCTCCCCCTTCCGGGGCTGGGAACGCCCAGCGCCGCACGTGGGTGACGATGCAGCTCTCCACCGGCTCGCTGCCCATGGTGCTCTGCTGCACCAGCGCATCGCCTACCCTGCCGACGCCGTCGATGACGAACAGCACCGTCACCTTGCCGTACAGGGCCGGGTCCTTGGTCAGCTCCTTCTCGTAGCAGTACTTCACCTCGTTGTAGTGGCGCTGGATGATGCGGTTGATCACGTCGCGCGAGAGGCCGCCGACCACGATGGTGCGGCCGGGGATGAACTGGGTCTCCTCCTTGCCCCGCCCGCCCAGGTCGACCTCCCCGTACCCTCCCCGCCCGCCGCCCGCGCCCTTCGTCCCCAGGCCGCCGATGCCCATCGCCGTCCCGCCGCCGCCCTGGCCGGTGCCGCGCGAACCCAGGCCGCCGACGCCGTACGCGTCGCCCGGGCCCGCCCGCCCCTTCACCCCGCCCAGGGCGTGGTTGATTCCGGTGCCGAGGCCGCCGGGCCCCAGCACGTTGGAGGCGCTGCCGGCAGTGGCGCCCATCTTCGACAGGGCGGCCACCAGCCCCAGCTTCATCACCTTGCGCCGGTCGGACTCCCGTTTGTCGGCGTCGACCACCGGCGCTCCCTTGCGGGAGGGCGCCGCTTCCTTCTTCTTCGCCTCGCGCTTGCCGAGCTTGCCCTCCTCGTCGCGGGCCTTCGCCCCTTCCTGCACGCCGGAGACCTCGCGCGGCTTCGGCTGCTCCTCGGGCGGCTTCTCGCGCGGCTTGACCTGGTAGCGGGCGATGCGCTGCTGGTGGCCCGCCAGATCGTCCGTGACCTCGTCGTGGCGCGGAGCGATGCGGACCATCAGCCAGAAGAGGGCCAGGAAGAGGAGCGCCACCGCGACCGTGCTGGCGAAGCCGACGTCGAGCGAAGCGAGCAGTGACCGGTCGCGCTGCCGCTCGGCGCGGACGTACCGGGCGACGAGCTGCAGCTGGGGCGCGATCCGGACTACGACGCGCTCCCGCGCGCTCAGTAGACGAGCGTGGCCGGCGAAGGGCGCCTGCACCGCACGGCTGCCGGCCTGGTCGAAGCGCCTGACCCCGCCGGCGCGGTGCACCTCGGCGTGGACCCCGGCGGGCACGGTGAAGACGTGACCGTCTCCCTGGGGCTGCACGATGCGGAACTCGGGCGGGAGCTTCGCCTCGGGCAGGTCGAACAGCTTGCCCGCGCGGAGGCCGCCCCCGCGCCCGACTTGCTCCAGCTCGATCAGCGTCTCCTGCCCCCAGACCAGGCCGACCAGGAGGACGCGGTCGCCAGCGCCGGGATCCGCGCCCTCGGGCGAATCGTCGAACAGCAGCCTGGCAGCCGCGGCGTCGCCGGCGCGCGCGGGATGCACCGGTCCAGCGCCCTCCGGGTCGGGACCCTCGGTGACGGGCGCCGCCAGCACGGGCGGGTGGGGTGGAGGGAGGATCTTGACGCTGTTCTCGTTCGGCATCTCGCGCTCGCCTAGAGGTTGTCGGCCGACTGCCGAAGCTCTCCGTTGAAGTCGTCCCGCAGCTGGATGAGCGGCTTGAACCGCGTCTTGTTCCGGTGGAGCAGGTAGCTGCCCTCGGGCTTGATCAGCTCGCCCTCGACGGTCACGTCGTTGAAGTCGACGGCGGTGCGCTTGCGCACGATCACCTTGTCCGGCTCCTGCACGACCTTCACGGCCTTGGGCGCCTCGGCGGCCGCGGCCGGCACGGCGGCGAGCAGAGCGAGGACGATCAGCGCGCGCATCGGCGAGGGCCTCCGGCCCCACGATTTGCACTGCCCGTGCGCCAGCCAACCGCCTCGCCGCCCGGCCGGCGCGTCGGACCGCGAAAGTGGACACCCGCCCTGCACGCCCGTTCTGCTCATTTCGCCGCTCCTGCCCGGTCCGCACGAGCCTCGGCCGCCGGCGAGGCGGCGTGCTGCAGCCGGAGGTCGATGGACGCGATCTGCGCCCGCGCGTCCTTCGCCCGCGTTCCTTGGGCCAGCCCCGCCAGCTGCTCGAAGGCGGCCTTGGCGGCGGCGAGCTGATTGCTGGCTTTGAGGGCCAGCGCGCGCCCGAAGAGCGCGTCCTCCTGTCCGGGCCGAAGCGCGAGGACCTTCTCGTACTCCGCGAGCGCTTCGGCGGGCTTCTTCGCTCCTTCGAGCGCCCAGGCCAGGGCCAGGTGCATCTCCTGCCGCAAAGGGTCCAGCGCCACCGCCTTCGCGTACGCCTCCTCGGCGGCGGCGTAATCGCGGTACGCGAGCGCCACCGCGCCCAGGTTCGCCCACGCCACCGCGTAGGCCGGGTCCAGCTTCACCGCCTCGGCGAACTGCTCCCGGGCCACGGCCGGCTCGTTCCTGCGCATCGCCAGGATCCCGAGCGTGTTCGGGATGCCCGGATCGGCCGGGTCGAGCTTGCGCGCGTTGGCCAGCGCGATCTCGGCCAGGCGGATGCGACCCCGGTCGGCCTCGATCAGCGCCAGGTTCTTGTACGCGTCCGCGTCGCGCGGATGCCTCTGCAAGACCCGCCGCGCGACCGACTCGGCTTCGTCCAGCTTCTTCTGCTCGCGCAGCACGGCCGCGAGCGCGTTCAGCAGGCGCGGCTCATCCGGCTGGGCTCCGGCGGGCGCCGGGTCTGCCTGGAGCGGCTTGGTAGGCTCGGGCCGCGGAGCTGCCTGGACGGCCGCCGGGCGAGGCCCCTCGGCCGCGGCGGGCGGCGCTTCCGGTTTCACCACTTGCCGCGCGCAGGCGCACAGCCCCAGCGCGACGACCGTCAAGAGACTCGTGCTCACTTCCCCTCCCCCGTGCCCGTCCGTTCCAGGCCCTCCGCCGCGGCCGGCCGCGCTCCGCTGCTGCTCAGGAGCGCCGGCTCGCGGCGGTCCATGACCTCGTCCGGCCGGTACTCCCGCAGACGTTCCTGGGCGCGCAGCGTCCACTCCGAGTAGAAGCCGGTCCGGCCGCTGGTCTCGATCGCCTTGCGGAACGCCTCCACCGCCTTGTCCTCGAGCGGCAGCGCCTGGTTCTCGAGCGTCGCGCGGTACAGACCCTGCTGCTCGGCGTCGAGGCCGCGCGGCATCGGCGCCTCGAGCAGGCCCTTGTTGAAGTCGCGGTAGGCCTCGCCGAGGCGGGTGAGCGCGGCCTGGCTCCACCTCGGGCTGCCGGCCGCGATCACCTCGGTGTACGCGGCGAGGAGCTTCGCGATCCGGGCGTTCTTCGCCGCGAGCGCCGCCACCAGCCCGGACTGGTGCGCGGTGTGGAAGCGGATGGCGACGAACTGGTCGAAGGCGGGCTCGACCAGCAGGAACCGCGCATGCGCCGCGGCGTCCACCACGGCCCCGGTCCGCTCGGCCTGGGACAGGCGCGCGAACCGCTGCGTCACCTCGGCGAACGCCGCGGCCGCGCCTTTGTCCTTGCGGTTCACCTCGCGCCGCGCGAGACCCTCGTTGTAGCGCGCGAGCAGGAGCTGCCCGGGAGCCGCCGTGCGCGCGTACCCGCGCTGGAACTCGCGCCAGTGCTCGGCCGCCTTGCGCCAGTCCTTCTGCCGCTCGAGCAGCAGCCCGACGTTGAAGGCGATGCGAGCGGCGTCCGGCCGGGAGCGGTACCGCTCGACGTAGCGCCGCCAGTCGGCCAGCGCTCCCGCGTCGTCGCCGAGCCCCTCGCGCCAGAGCGCCGCGTTGAACAGCTGGTCGGGCGCTTTCGGGTCCGCGGGCCAGCGCGACGCGTACTGCTCGTACCACCGCACCGCCTCGGGGAAGCGCGCCGACCTCTCGTACGCGTTCGCGAGCGACAGCACGGCGGGCTTCTGCAGGCTCTCCGGCGCGCCCGGATAGTCTTTCAGGAGCTGCTCGGCCGCGGCGATGACCAGGTCGAGCTGCTCGGCCTTCTCCGCGATCACCACCGAGTCGTTCAGCGCGAGCGGCGCGTACTCGCTGCGCGGGTAGCGCGCGACGAAATCGTGGAGCTCCTTCGCCGCCAGCACGTCGTCCTTGCGCTTCTCGTGGATCTCGAGGGCGTGCTTGAACCGCGCTCCTTCCGCGATCTTCGCCACCCGCCGCTCGAACTCGCTGCCCGGCGGGGACAGGCGCGCGTCGGCGTGGAACTTCTCGGCCAGCTCGCCGAGCGGCAGCCATCTCTCGCTCGCGTTCAGGATGTCGAGCGAGAGGTCCGCCGCCTTCTGCGAGAGCGGATCCGAAGGCCAGCGCTCCACGATCTCGCCGAAGCGCCTTGCCGCCTCCGCCGAGTGGCCGTGCTGGTAGAAGACGTACGCCGCCTTGTAGCGGATGACGGTCTCGTCGGAGGCTTGCGGCGCGATCTCCAAGTAGCGTTCGCAAGCGGCGATCAGCTTCTGCTCGACCGGCGGGATCGACTCCTCCTGCGCGCCGGCCGCCCGCGCGGTCCGGGCCTGCCCGACGCGTCCCTTCGCCTGCCGATCGTCGACGCGCGCCGCGCCTGCGAGCTCCCGCTTCTGCAGCTTGCCCTCGGCGATCGCGACCGACTTCTCCAAGGCGAGGACGGCGTCGTAGGCCGCCTTCCGCGCGTACTCGCCCTTGGGGTCCTTGTCGGCGACCTGCGCGTACTGATCGGCGGCGGGCTCCCACTCCTCGAGCGCATAGAGGATCTCGGCGTAGTAGTAGCGCAGGCGGTACGCGCTCTCGCTGTCCGGGAACGCGTCCAGGTAGCGCTTGTAGATGTCGCGCGCCAGCCGGTAGGTGGCGGCGTTCTTGGTCTTGATCGCTTCCTGGTGGTAGTCCTGCACCAGCTCGCGCAGCGCGCTCTCCGTCAGCTCGTGCGCCTCGCTGAGCGCGTTCGCGCGGCCCGCGTTCGCCTTGGACCACGCGCTCCGCGGCCCGTAGTCGGCGACCAGCCGCTCCATCTCCTGCGCGACCTCGTCGCGGCGGTTCAGCTTGTCGTAGGCGAGCAGGATCTTCTGCTGCCAGGCGGCCGCGCGCGCGTCCGACGGCGCCTTCGCGGCCAGGAGACGGTAGACCCGGATCGCCTCCTCGAACTTTCCGCTCTCGAAATACGTGCCGGCCAGCCGGTCGGTGAGCTCGACGCCGCGCTGGCCGCCCTTCTCCGAAAGGTACGCGGCCGCGCCGTCGATCGCGTCCACCTGCGCGAACGACAGCACCAGGTCCTTGAGCGCCTCGTTCTTGAGCTGGATGCGGTCGCGATCCTTGGCTTCGGCCTGCCGCTCGGAATACTCGACCACCTCCTGGAACTTCGCGATCGCCGCGCCGTAGTCGTGCGCGTTGTAGTCGCACCACGCCAGCTTGTAGACGGCGAAGCCGTAGATCTTGGGAAGCCGGAACGAGGCCGCTTTCTCGAACGCGGCGCGGGCGTGAGACAGGTCGTTGTGCTGGAACCAGTGCTCGCCCATCTGCACGTATGCGTCAGGCACGAAGCGCGAGGCGGGGAACTGGTCGATGAGCGCCTGGTAGCTGCGCAGCGCGCCGGCCCGGTCGCCGATCTCGTACTGGTTGTAGGCGAGGACGAAGAGCAGCTCGTCCCGGCGCGGGTACTCCGGATAGTCGCGCAGCACCGCCTGGTAGAGGGCGAGGGCCTCCTTGCGGTCACCATCGCTCGCGGAGGTCGAGACCTTCGGCTCCGGGCCAGCGGACTTCTCGTCCTTCTCGCGCGCGGCGAGCCACGCCGCTGCCCGCTCGTCGTATTGCCGGACCTCCTGCAGCGAGACGTAGCTCGCCTTCTCCCACCACAGCTCCGCGAGCTGGAAGAGGAGATCCGCCTTGCGCGCGCCCTGCTCCACCTTGGGGAGGAGCCGCTGCAGCTGCGCGATCATCTCCTCGCGCTTGCCCTCCACCGTCGCGTCGTGCGCCGCTTCCTCCGCGTTCGGCTTGGGGACCGGCGGGGCCGAGGCGACGCGCTCGCCCTTCGGACAGGCGTCCTTGACGGTGTAGCGGTAGTACCCGACCTCGTCCGGCCAATACTCCCCGTCGAACTGCCAGTACTCGTGCCCGCTGCCGGGCACGGGCGGGCGATACAGCTTTTGCCCGGCGAGGAGCGCGTCGCGATCGATGCGCTCCTCGAGGAACTCCTTCTCGCCCTTGAGGGTCTCGAAGCCGACGATCTCGTTCTCGCCGTCCAGCGAGTCGACCAGGCGCAAAAGCCGCGCGAGCCGGTCCCGGACCATCTCCCCGGCGGCAGCCGCCACGCGAGCGTGCCGCTTGCCCAGGATTTCCAGGAGCTCCGACCCGAGCGCGCTGCGCATCAGCTCGGCGTCGCCGGCGACCTTCCGCCGTTCCGCGTCCACCCGCCGCAGCTCCGCGAGCATCGCCTCGATGCGCTCGTCGTTGCGCACCCGGCGGCGCACCGGCGCGGGCAGCTCGTCTGGCGCGTCCACCGCCGCGGCCAGCCCGGCCGGCGTGGGATTCCCCGCGAGGAGCGACTTGACCCGATCGCGCATCGGCGCGTACCGGGTCGCGAACCGCTCCATGGTCTCGCGGACCTGCGGCCACAGGCAGTGCCGGTGGTAGATGACGGCCGCCAGGTTCTCGGACTCGGGCGCGAACTCGTCCGACAGCTGCGGCGAGCGCAGGCTGTGCAGCTTGCCCAGCGCGGCCCCCGGGTCGCCGCCGCGCAGGTCGGCCCAGGCCCCCTCGAACAGCGCCTGGTCCCAGTGGCGCGAGAACCGCGGCACCGCCGCGTACGCAGCGGCGGCCTCGGGATAGCGTCGCAGCCCGTAGAGCGTGCGGCCCATGGCGAGCTGCGCCAGCTGCTTCACCTCGCCGGCATCGGCGTCCCTGCCGGCCTCGGCGGCGGCCAGCGCGCCGAACATGCGCAGCGCCTTTTCAGGATCGGTCCGTTGCGCCAAAAGGCCGGAGAGGTACTGCGCCCGCGCGTAGGCTTCGCTCGCGGGTGGGACCCGCTCGGCGAGGCGCGCGGCATCCCCGTACCGCTCCGCCTTGTACGCCGAGACGGCGAGCAGGTAGTGGAGCCGCGCCGCGACCTCGGGCGTCAATCCGGCGAGCGCTTCGGCCGGCACTTTTTCCAGCGCGCCGGCGTCGCTGACCACCTCCAGACGCTGCAAGGAAGCCGCCGCGCCCTCGACCGCGCCCGCGTAGAACGGGGCCGCCGGCCCGCGCTCGACGATGCGCAGGTAGTAGACCGAGGCAGCCGCGGGCAGGCCGAGGCGCGCCAGGGATTTTGCCAGCAAGAGCTCCGCCTGCGCCCGCTCCACTGCGTTGGCCTCGCGCAACGCCTGGTGGAACCCGATCGCGGCGCCGCGCGGGTCGCCGGCCATCTCCCGGTCGGCGGCCTTGTGGAGCGCCTCTCCCGCGCCGGCGTTCGCGGCCGCCGCCGAGGCGATCGAAGCGAGGAGGACGGAGATCCGCATCGTTGCCTCGTCTAGAACAGCCAGCTCACGCCGCCCTGGAAGGCGATGTTGTTGATCACGCTCGACGAAGGCTCGCCGAGCTGGATGGCGGCGCTGCCCGCTCCGCTCTTGATGTCCTCCTCGCCGCCGCCGAACGACGACGGGCTGCAGCCCGGGCTGAGACCGGTCGCCGCCGAGCCGCTGGATCGAATGGCGCGCGCGTCCTGCACCGTGCAGCCGTTCACCTTCGACACGTAGGCGGAGTAGATGCGGTCCCGCAGCTCGAGCCGGAGCGTGAACCGGTCGCCGGTGAAGATGCGCACGCCCAGGCCGAGCCCCGCCTCCGGCCGGAACCCGGTATCGCCGAACGAGCGGCCGCCGACGGCGTCGGAGGGCCGGAGCTGCAGCCGGGTCTTGGCCACGCCCAGACCCGCGTTCACGTAGAAGCCGAGGCGGAGGACCTTTCCGTCGAACAGGCTGATCTTGCCGTAGACGGGCATCAGCTCCAGGCCCGCCAGCGCGTCGGCCTGCAGCAGCAGTGCATTGGCGGCGACGGGCTGCTGGTCGACCTTCGCGGCCAGCTCCTCGGTGAGCGCGCTCTGGTGCGCGACGGCGTTGTAGGAGAAGGCGACCAGCGCGGCGAGGTTCTCGCGCAGGTGGTAGGACAGCTCGAGGCCGAGGCCGGCGTGCACGGTGAAGTGCGGGTTCACCTGGCCGAGACCGAAGAACGTCAGCTCGGCGCGGTTGGCCTCGCTGAAGGGACGCTGCTCGACCACGTGGACGCGCTGCACGTCGCGTTCTTGCGCGACCGCGGCGGGAGCGAGCAGGACGGCGGCCAGAAGGAATCGCATCGGTCGGGCCCTTAAGTCAGAAGAGCGCCGAGGCGCCCAGCCCCAGCGTGGTGACGAGTCCCAGGTAACGAGCGCTGGTCCCGGTCCCGGGTTGGGTCAGGTCGGCGCCGCGCAGGACGCTGGCCGGGTAGAGGAAGGCGCGGACCTCGGTGCGAAGCGACCAGCGCTGGCCGAGGTAGAAACGGAAGCCGCCGCCCACCTCGCCGACCGGCTTGAGCGAGCTCGAGGTCTGGTAGTCGCCGGGCGCGCAGGCCGCGTCGCCGGGTGAGGCGCAAAGGTTGACGGACTCGTGCTTGAACACGGCCCCGCCAGCGCCGGCCAGCAGGAACGCCTGGAAGTGTACGGGCAGCTCGGCGGCGAGGTTGAGCTTGCCGTAGATGGGCGCGATCCGCGCCATGACCAGCGCGCCGCCGCGCATCTGGTCGGCTCCTTCGATCTCGTCCCCGGTGTTGGGTTGCCCGGTGCCCGGGTTGGTGCGGGACGGCAGCCTGTCGCGGATCTGGCCGGAGAGGCCGGAGAACGAGGTGCGGTTGGCGAGCACGTCGACGCCGACGTCCACCCACTCGTTGGGATGGTAGCTGATGGACAGGAGGCCGCCGTGCTGGTCGACCAGCGAGGTGTTCAGCACCGTGCCGAGCGCGACTCCCACCTCCCAGCGCCGGGAGAGCTGGTGGATCTTGCCCTGGACCGTCGTCGGCGGAGCGGCGGGCCCGATCACCGAGTCCTCGCCGCGGGCGGGCAGTGCGGCGACGAGCACCGCGGCGGAAATCAGGAGGATCGGGGTCGGTCGCTCCACGCTCGGCTGCTCCCTCGGAAGGGGAGGACGTTGCCCACCGCCCGCTCCAGGCGCAACAACCGTGCATTCCCCAACAGCCGCCACCAGCGAGGGCGACCGGCCGCCGTGGTGCAAAAAGTTTCACGCAGAGCCCGCAGAGATCGCAGAGGGATCTTTTGAAAAAAAGACTCTGCGCGCTCTGCGTGCTCTGCGCGAACCAACCAGGCTGGTCTTGCTGGCTTACTTCACGGCGGGGCGGATGAAGACCAGCTGCTTGCGGTGGCCGGGGATGGAGCCGCCGACCAGCAGGAGGTGGTTCTCGGGGATCACGTCGATCACGGACAGGTTCTGCACGGTGCGGCGGTCCACGCCCATGTGCCCCGGCATGCGCTTGTTCTTGAAGACGCGGCCCGGCGTCTTGCGCTGTCCAATGGCTCCCGGGTGACGGTGCAGCTCGTGCGCCGTCGAGCTGTCTCGCGCCGCGCCTTTCATATGGTGCCGCTTGAAGACGCCGGCGAATCCGAAGCCGCGCGTGGTGCCGGTCACGTCCACCTTGTCGCCCTTCTTGAACAGCTCGACGGTGAGCTGCGACCCGAGCGCGTGGCCTTCCAGCTCCTTCTCGTCGACCCGGAACTCGCGCACGTTTCGGTGGGGCTTCTGGTTGCGCTTCTTGAAAGCGCCGAGGTCGGGCTTGCGGGCGTTGCGCTGCTGCTTCTCGGACAGCTCCTCGTGCGCCAATTGCAGCGCCACGTAGCCGTCGAGCTCCTTGGTGCGGTGCCCGAAGACGAGATTGGGCTGCACCTCGATCACCGTCACGGGGTGCGCGGTGCCGTCCTCCGCGAACACCGTCGTCATTCCGACTTTCCTGCCGATCAGACCCTTGGACATGACGTGCTCCTGCGCTGCCTCCCGCGCCATCGCGCCCACCACGGTCAGGCCGGATTGCCTGCCGGCGGGTGGGGGACCGATCGGTCCGGAGGGGTTGCATCCGCGGCCTGGAAGGACTCGCGGGGCGGGGCTGAATAGCACGGCTGTCCGGAAACGCGCAACAGAACTCCACCGCGCAACCGGGGCGTGGCGCTGGCCCGCCTGGGAACCCAGTTTCCCACACCGGACCCTGCCGGCGGCCGGAATTCCCGAAGTGAGCGCACCCAGGCGCTCCCTGGCACGGCGTCTGCGAGGGCCGACCCGCGCAGGGGTGGCGTGGGGGAGACCGGGATGTCGGCGATTGCGGAGAACCTGGTCGTTCTGGGGGGGCTCTCGGGGAACCGGGAGCGCGCACCCGCCCGGCAGCGGGGGGTCGCATGGGGAGCAGTGCTCGCCCTGGGAGCGGCGGCGGCGGGAGCCGCGCTGGGGCTCGTCGCCTCTCCCGGGCCGGGCGGCCGCGACGAGACGGCGGCGAACCTGGCCTGGACGAGCGCGGCGGCCGTGCACGTCGCGCAAAGATCCGAGCAGCGGGCCCAATCCGCCGAGAAGGCCCTGGCGGAAGCGCGCGCCCAGCTGGCCCGGCTCGAGCAGGCCGGCGCGGTCCAGGAGCTGCGCGACGGGCAGGAGGCGAAGCGGCTCGGGCTCGACCGCGCGCTGAATGACCGCGGCGGCCTGTGGGGCGACGACCGGCGCCGCGTTCTCGCAGCGATCGTGCGGGAAGCGCGGCGGCACGGGCTCGATCCGCTGTTGGTCGCCGCGGTGATCGAGATCGAGTCGCGATTCGACCCGTTCGCCGTCTCGCAAGCGGGCGCGTACGGGCTCATGCAGCTGATGCCACCCACCGCGGAGGAGATGTTCCCCGGGAGGAAGCCGTTCAGGGTGGCGCACCTCTTCAACCCGGTGTTGAACATCGAGCTGGGGACGGCGTACATGGCGCAGCTCCTCCGCCGATTCGACGGCGATCTGCAACGGGCGTTGATCGCCTACAACGCCGGCCCGTCGGTCGCGCGCGCCCTGGTGCGCGGCAGCAAGTCCCACCGGCGGCTACAGGCCTATCCGCGCGCGGTCCTCGCCACCTACCGCGAGCTGCTGCTCGTCCAGGAGCACGCCGGCACGCGCCTGGCCCAGCGGTAATCGCGCGCGCAAGCGTGCCCTCGCCGCCTGCATTCCGCAGGTGCGCGCCTCAGCGTAGGGAAGGAGGCACCCCATGGACAAGAAGAACCTCGAGGGCAAGGTCGACAAGGTCACTGGCAAGGTCAAGGAGATCGGCGGCGTCGCCACCGACAACCGGGACTGGGAGACGGAGGGCAAGCTCGACCAGATCAAGGGCAAGGTGAAGGAAGGCCTCGGCAACCTGCGCGAGGGCATCAAGGACAAGCTCGACGAGCTGGACGAGAAGAAGAAGAAGGACGACCAGCTCTAAGGTTTCGATTGCCGCAGAGGCGCAGGGTTTGGCGTCTCTGCGGTGAATTCCCGGCGTCAGCGCTTGGGGAGTGCGATCAGAAGCGCCCCTTCGCACTCCTGTAGCGATCCGCCGTGAGCGGCGAAGATCGTCTCCGCGAGCGCAAATCCCAGGACCGATCCGATCGGGTCTCCGGAGGGACGCTCCTCGGGGATGGGCGGCACCAGGGGATTGGGCGGCTGGGAGGACTGTACCGTCAGCTCACCCCCGGAAGGCGCCGCGTACCCCACGAGCGTCAGTCGCGCATGGCCGCCCTTGGCCATGTGCTCGAGCACCATCCGCAGGCCGCGCCGCAGCATCTCGACGTCCCCGGTCACCAGCACCTTGGTGGGCACGTCCACGGCCCAGCCCTGGGTCGCGGTCCCGTCCTTCTCGGTCAAGGCGGCCATTGCCCCGTCGACCAGCGAGCGCAGCTCGACGGTCTCGCTGTGCAGCTCGTACCCGTGCTCGTTGAGCCGCTCGATGGTGAAGAAATCGTCGACCAGCCTCCGCATCCGCCGCAGCGCCCGCAGGCTTGCGTCCACCATCTTCTCGGCGCGGGGTCCCGAGCGGTCCGCCGTGTCCATGCGCTTCAGCAGGTCGCAGGACCACAGCGCGGTAGCGAGCGGGTTCTTGATTTCGTGAGCGACGAATCCGAGGTATTTGCCGCGTCGCTTGCCGGCAGGGGGCATCCCCGCAACGTAGTCCGGCCGCCGGGCGCTCGCAAGGAGACGGCCAGCGCGCTTTACAGGCTCGGCCGTCCGCGATCCTGAAATTCCTACCGGTTACGCCCCGCCTGCCTGGCCGCTCGAAACGGCAAGAGGCGGTGCTCCGGGGGCAATTGCGCGGAGCGCCAACCCTGGCATCCAGCTTGCTCATGGTCCCTGCGTCGCGCAACGCCACAGTACCAAGGGAGGCACCGCATGCAACCGTCCACCGTACCCTCGAGCGCCGGCTCGCTCGCGATGTACCTGGCGGAGATCAACCGCTACCCGCTGCTCACCGTCGACGAGGAGCAGCGGCTCGCCCGGCTGTACGCGAAGAACGCGGATCTCGACGCCGCGCACAAGCTCGTCACCTCGAACCTCCGCTTCGTGGTGAAGGTCGCCTACGAGTATCGGTCATACGGCATCAAGATGGCCGACCTCATCCAGGAGGGGAACATCGGCCTGATGAAGGCCGTGCAGAAGTTCGACGCCGACAAGGGCATCCGCCTGATCAGCTACGCTGTGTGGTGGATCCGCGCGTTCATCCAGAACTACATCCTCAAGAGCTGGAGCCTGGTGAAGCTCGGGACCACCCAGGCGCAGCGCAAGCTGTTCTTCAGCCTGGCGCGCACCCGGCGCGAGCTGGAGAAGTTCGACGGCACCGAGCAGGTGGGCGCCGACGAGAAGGCCATCGCCCGCAAGCTGCGCGTGAAGCCAGGCGAGGTGGTGGAGATGCAGCAGCGGATGGAGGGCCGCGACCTCTCGCTCGACGCTCCGATGGGCGAGGACGGCGGATCCACCCACGTCGACTTCGTGATGGACGGCGCCGATCTGCCCGACGCGGAGCTGGCGGAGCAGGAGGAGCGGCACATCGTCCAGGAGCGCGTGCTCGAGGCGCTCTCCCGCCTGGATCCGCGCGAGCGCTACATCATCGAGATGCGGGTCATGCAGGACAAGCCGATGACGCTCAAGGAGCTGGGCGAGCACTTCGGCTTCTCGCGCGAGCGGGCCCGCCAACTGGAGATCCGAGCGAAGGCCAAGCTGGAAGCGGAGCTGGGCGAGCTGATGGAGGACTTGTTCCCCGGCGAGGAGCGCCTGCAGGTGGCGGAGTCCGCCTAGCGACGCCTGGCCCTGCGGCCCCCGGGGGTCGCAGGGCCACGAACGTCTTTACCCTGACCCGGGGGCATCGTGTCATCTTCCGCACGAGGTGCGAAGATGATCCGCATGCCTGGGCTTGCTCGAAAGCTGTGCTTCCCGTTGCTGGCTGCCGGCCTGTTCGTCGGTTGCCGGACCGCTCAGCCGAAGGGCGCGGGTGCCATGATCGTCACCCCGCTCTACAGGCCCGCCGCCTACCCGGTGTACCTGGGCGTGGACGGGCCGCACTTCTTCGCGCATGGCGGGGATGCAGACGTCGATTTCGACCTCGAGCTGCAGCAGGACGGCTGCGCGCGGGGCGCGGTCAACGGGAACCCCCTCGAGGTCTGTCCGGTACCCGGCCAGCCCGGGCAACCGGAGACGATCAGGACGTACCGGTTGAACGGGCCTCTCGGCGCCCGCACCTTCACCGTCGAAAGCCACGGAGACCGCGTCTACGTCGACTTCGGCATCAACCTGGGCCGGGCCGAGATCGTCGTGCCCGACGGCCTCTTGCGCGAGCACCCGGAGATGGTCGCCACCGCGTGGTTCCATGGCGCGTTCGGCCGGCCGATCCCCGGCTCGGAGAGACAGGCCTACCTCATCCGACCCCGCGGATCGTAAGCTGCGACGGCTCGGCTTGGATGCCGTTCATGGAAGCGAGCTACGGCCGGGATTGATGCGCGCGGGGAAACGCGTCCTTCCCCGCGTACCGGGCCGACAGGCCGAGCTCCTCCTCGATGCGCAGGAGCTGGTTGTACTTCGCCGTCCGGTCGCTGCGGCTCGCCGAGCCGGTCTTGATCATCCCGCAGTCGCACGCCACCGAGAGGTCCGCGATGAAGGTATCCTCGGTCTCTCCCGAGCGGTGCGACATGACGGTGCGGTAGCCGCTTCCGTGCGCCATCCGCACGCAGTCCAGCGTCTCGGTCAGCGAGCCGATCTGGTTCACCTTGATGAGCACCGCGTTGGCGATCCCGTCGCGGATCCCGCGCTGTAGCCGCTCGGTGTTGGTGACGAAGAGATCGTCGCCGACCAGCTGCACGCGCGCCCCTAGCCGCTCGGTGAGGAGCTTCCATCCGTCCCAGTCGTCCTCGGCGAATCCGTCTTCGATGGAGACGATGGGGAACTCGCGCGACCACTTCTCGTACAGGTCGGCCAGCGCCTTGCGGTCGACCGATTTGCCCTCCAGCTGGTAGCCGCCGGTCTTCTTGTCGAAGAGCTCGCTCGCGGCGACGTCGAGCGCCAGGACCACGTCGCCGCCCAGCTGATATCCGGCCTTGCCGATCGCCTCGGCGATCGACTCGAGCGCCTCGCGGTTCGAGCGCAGGTCGGGCGCGAATCCGCCCTCGTCGCCCACGCTGGTCGCCTGCTTGCGCGACTTGAGCACCGCCTTGAGCGCGTGGAACACCTCCGCCCCGCAGCGGAGCGCTTCGGCGAAGGTCGGCGCGCCCCAGGGAACGATCATGAACTCCTGCACGTCCACGTTGTTGTCCGCGTGCGCCCCGCCGTTGAGGATGTTCATCAGGGGAACGGGCAAGGTGCGCGCGTTGACTCCGCCGATCCAGCGGTAGAGCGGCACTCCCTGGGAAAGCGCGGCGGCGCGAGAGGCGGCCAGGGAGACGCCCAGGATCGCGTTGGCGCCCAGCGATTTCTTGTTGGGCGTGCCGTCCAGCTCGATCATCAGCCGGTCCAGCGCCTCCTGGCCTTTGGCGTCCATCCCGAGGAGGCGTGGCGCGATCTTGCTGCGCACGTTCTCCACGGCGGTGCGGACACCCTTGCCCCCGTACCGCGCCTTGTCGCCGTCGCGCAGCTCGTGGGCCTCGTGCTCGCCGGTCGAGGCGCCGGAGGGGACCGCCGCGCGGCCCATGCTGCCGGAGGCGACCGTCACCTCGCACTCGAGCGTCGGGTTGCCGCGGCTGTCGAGGATCTCGCGCGCGTGGACGTCGACGATCTCGGTCATGACACCGGCTCCTGGATTCGGAGCGCCCCGGTAGCACGTGCGGGGGGCCGCATCAAGGCCGACCGGCTCGCGCGCTTGCCATCAGACCTTCGACGGAGGTACGTGTCGCGCTCCAAAGGGGGGTTCACGATGAGAATCGGATGCGCGGTGGTCGCTTGCGGGCTGCTGCTCTGCTTTGCGACGGATGCCTACGCCGATCGGAACAAGACGTTCATCCTGGCCACCGGCCGGCGCGATCCGCGGATGTACGCCATCGATCTTGCGAAGGCGCTCAGGCCGGAGAACCAGAACACGCCGAACGCGATCGTCAGCCGATCGAAGACGGCGCTCGACCGCCTCGACGGCAAGCTCCTCGGGGATCCCGCGAACATCGTGATCAGCGAGGACCGGAAGACCGCCTTCGTGGTCAACCACCACGGCGCCATCGACAACGACCAGTTCCTCCAGCACGGCGGCCGGGGGGGCATCGCGGTGATGAGCATCAAGGCGATGATCGATCCGAAGAAAGACAACACCGCCGCGGCGCTGGAGCGGCACGTCGATACCGGGCACTTCGGCGCCGTCGGCCTGGCGCTGTTGCCCGACCTGTTCATCGTGGGGAACGCGGAGAGCCACCTCACCGAGGACGGAGGAAATCGCATCACCTTCGTGGATCGCAGGACGGGCAGCCTGCGGGGCGAGGTGGAGCTGGCGCTTGCGGGCGCCGACTGCGAGACGGCTCGGCACTTCAAGGTGCCGTTCGTGTCTCCCAACGGGCCGCCGTCTCCCATCGCGCTGCTCTCGCCGGACGCGACCTGGGGATGCTTTCCCGACAGCAACGGCATCGCCGTCGGCCACGGGAGCAACGGCAAGTCGTACCTGTTCACCGCGAACGGCGGCACGGACGACGTGTCGGTGATCGATCTGGAGCGCGCGCTGGCCGGAGACCGCAGGGCCGAGATCCTGCGCATCCCGACGCAGATCGGTCCCTGGGGGATCGCGGCGAGCCCGAACGGACGCTGGATCGTGGCCGCGAACCGGGAGAGCCAGAAAGTCGCGTTCGAGGGGAACACGATCTCCATCATCGACGTCGACCTGGCCCGCACCGGTTCGCCGAACGCCGAGGTCGCGCGCGTGCGCGTCGGCACCGACTCTCCCAGCGGGCAGACGCGGCCGTTCATCCCGTCGTTCACGCCGGACGGGAAGGAGATCGTGGTCCCCAACTTCCGCTCCAACAACGTCTCGATCGTCAATCTCGCGCTTGCGCTGGCCAAGGACCCCGGTGCCGAGGTCGCGCGCATTCCTCTCGTCCGGCCGGCCGAACCAGACGGCGCGCCGATCCGGGCCTCGCGACCGAAGGGGTCGGCGGTGACCTCCGACGGACGGTACGCGGTGATCTCCGCCGGTCCGCGCGTCACCCTGAACCCGTTCCTCCCGACCGGGACGGTGTCGATCATCGATCTCAAGAAGCGGGCGGTCGTGGCGACCGTGACTGGGGTCGGCAACGATCCGTACGGTCTGGCGGTCGTCGACCGAGAGGACGACTGACGGGCTCAGCGGGCCGGAAGCGGAACGTCGACAACGGCGACGGAGCACTTGCCGGCCACGTCGGAAGGATCCTCGCAGGCGTCGCGCAGCGGGATCTCCGACGGGCCGCGGCCCGTCGCCGCGACCAGGACGGCGCAGGCGAGGCTCGGACCGGCGCCGGGCCCGCCCAGCTCGAACAACCCATAGCGGTCGCTTCGCGCGGTGCGGTCCGCCTCGCCCGGGCAGCGCAGGGTCGCCAGCGCGCCCGCGACCGCCGCACTGCCGTCCGCGGCGCGCACGTGCCCCTGCACGCTCCAGGCGGGCTCGCACGCGGCGGCTGCACACACCGCAAGTACGGCAAAGAGGCGTCCCATCGATCCCTCGACCGGTGAGATGCCGCGGCGAGCACTTCCGTTGCCCGGCCGGTGCGGTTCCGGCCAGGCTGCGGCGCGGTGCCGCGCCCACCGTTGCCGCGGCGCCCGCGGACTGCTACAGAGCGCCCCTTCCGAGGGAGGCTTTCATGGCGGGACTGCTGGAAGGCAAGGTCGCGATCGTCACCGGAGCGGGCGGTGGCATCGGCCGCGAGCACGCGCTCACCTTCGCGCGCGAAGGGGCCAAGGTCGTGGTCAACGACCTCGGCTCCGACCGCCACGGCGGGGGCAAGGGTGGCGAGATGGCCGATCAGACCGTCGCGGACATCAAGGCGGCAGGCGGCGAGGCCAGCGCGAACTACGACAGCGTCGCCACCCGCGAGGGCGCCGACGGGATCATGTGGTCCGCGCTCAACAAGTACGGGCGCATCGACGTGCTGGTGAACAACGCCGGCATCCTCCGCGACAAGACGCTGCTCAACATGAGCGAGCAGGACTTCGACCTGGTCATCGACGTTCACCTGCGCGGCACGTTCCTGTGCACGCAGGCCGTGGGTCGTATCTTCAAGACGCAGGGCAAGGGCGGGCGCGTCGTCAACACCACCTCCCTCTCGGGCCTCCTGGGCAACTTCGGCCAAGGCAATTACGCGGCGGCGAAGGGCGGCATCTACTCGCTGACGCGCACCGCCTCGATGGAGTTCCAGCGCATGGGCGTCACCGTCAACGCCATCGCGCCCGTCGCGCTGACGCGCATGACGCAGGACCTGCAGATGTTCAAGGGGCTGAGCGCCGAGCAGATCGGTCCGCAGTACGTCGCGCCGGTGGCTGCCTTCCTGGCCTCCGACCTCGCCGCCGACATCACCGGCACCATCGTCGGCGTGCAGGGACCGAAGATCTTCGTCTACAAGATGATGGAGGCGGAGGGAGTCACCCGCGAGGGAGGGCCCTGGAGCCCCGCGGAGATCAGGGAACGCTGGGCGGAGATCAGCAAGGTGTAGGAAAGCTCGACATCGACGTCGGGATTCGACGTGTTCAGCGGGGGCCCGGCTTGCGCCGGAGCCCCCGCGAGACGGGCGCCCTGCCCGCCGCCGCCTCTAGGGAGAGGCGGGAATCGTGTAATCGATGATCACCACGCCGCGCTGGGGTGCGTCGTCTTCCTCGTGCCTGTCGTTCTGCTGCGCGGGGCGGCTGGGCTCCGGAACGGGGAGCTGCGGGCGGGGGCGGTGGCTCTCACGCTCCTGCTCGCGTCGCCGGATCTCCTCGATGATGAACGCGTCGAGCATGAGCCACCTCCAGGTTCACATCGGTCGCTTACGTCACGTTCGATGCAAATCCGGGACCATCGGTTCCGCCCACCTCCGAGGTTCCGAGCCAACGAGGGCCTGTTCGCCCTCTTCTTTCAGATACCAAGAACTTCCACGAGGGTCAACTTACGGCTCCAGCGTTCGGGGAGCTACCCGTCCTCACATTCCTGTGACGATTTCCGTCTCCGCTCCATTCACTTCGTGACAGGCGCATCAGTGCGACGGGGTCCTACCCCGGTGCATCGCCTCGGCGCGCGCCTTGAAGTTCGCCAGCATCGCCGGGAAGGCCTGCGCGGCGAGGGCCTTCTCCAGCCCACGGGGCACCCGGGGCTGGAGCTCCAGCTCGATCGCGTACGTCGCGGTCGTGCCGCCGGAGGGCGACGCCTCGAGCGTCCAGCGCCCCTCGTCGCGCTTCATCAGATCCCCGCGCACCAGCCGCCACTCGATGCGCGAGGGCGCGCTCTCCACGTGCAGCAGGGTGAACTCGATCAGCTTGATGCGTGCGTCGAGCCGGTAGGTCACCTCGACCGAATCCCCGGTTCGCGGGCCGACGGAGACTGCCTTCACCTCGGGCAGGAACTCCGGGTAGCGCGCGTAGTCGCGCAACACCTCGAAGAACCGCTCGGGCGGCACGTCCACCTCGATGCTGCGGCGCGCCTTCGCCATCCTCGTCAGGGTAGCACCAGCCGCCCCGGACGGCGCGAACGCGTCCTACAGCGCGAAGTTCGGCTTGTGCTCGAAGAAATGCGTGGTCTCGAGGTAGCGAATGGTGTGGCTCTTCGAGCGCATCACCACCGATTGCGTCGCCGCCCCGCCCTTGAAGAAGCGGACGCCCTTGAGGAAGTCGCCGCTCGTCACGCCGGTGGCCGCGAAGATGACCGGCCCCTTCGCCATCTCCTCGACCGTGTAGATCTTGTTCGGGTCGCCGATGCCCATCTTGCGGGCGCGCTCGATCTCCTTCTCGTTGCGGAAGGCGAGCTTGCCCTGCATGTCGCCGCCACAGCAGCGCAGCGCCGCGGCAGCGATCACCCCTTCGGGCGCGCCGCCGATCCCCATCAGCACATCGACGCCGGTCTCGATGAAGCAAGTGGCGATGGCGGCGGATACATCGCCGTCGCCGATCAGCTTGATGCGCGCGCCGCTGGAACGGACCTCGGCGATCAGCTTCTCGTGGCGGGGCCGGTTCAGGATGATCACGGTGAGGTCCTCGACGTACACGCCCTTCCGGTCGGCGATCGCGCGCAGGTTCTGGGTCGGCGACTTGCGCAGGTCGATCACGCCTGCTCCGCTGGCGCCCACCGCGATCTTGTCCATGTACGTGTCGGGCGCGTTGAGCAGGTTGCCCTTGTCCGCCATGGCGATGACGCTCAGCGCGTTCGGTCCGCCCGTCGCCGTGATGGTGGTGCCCTCGAGCGGATCGAGCGCGATGTCGACCTCGGGATCGTCGGCGGCGCCCCGCCCCACCTTCTCGCCGATGTAGAGCATGGGCGCCTCGTCCCGCTCGCCCTCGCCGATCACGATGGTGCCGCGGATGTGCAGGGCGTTGAAGGCCTTGCGCATCGCATCCACCGCCGCCTGATCGGCCGACTTCTCGTCGCCACGGCCCATCAGCCGGGCCGAGGCCATCGCCGCGGCCTCGGTGAGGCGCACGGCTTCGAGACCGATGTTGCGATCCATCATGGTTCGTACCCCTCCGGAAGCGTCGGGCCGCTGGTGGCCGCGCCCTTCATCGCCGCGACCAGCCAGTCGGGCGCGCGCGTCGGACGGCCGTCCTTGGTGATGCAGGCGTGCACGGTGTGGCCGAGGATCAGCACCTCGCTCGTGCCCGCGCGGAAGACCTTGTACTCGAACCGGACCTTCACGCGCGTGTGGCTGACCCGGAGAGGGATCTCGAGCACGTCGTCGTACCGCGCCGGCTTCAAGTAGCGCACGCCCACCTCGAGGACCGGCAGGTAGATCCCGCGCTCCTCGATGTGCGCGTACGTCAGCCCCAGCTCGCGGATCCACTCCCCGCGCGCGCCCTCGAAGAATCTCAAATACGTCGCGTAGTACACGACTCCCATCTGGTCCGTGTCGCCGTAGAGCACGCGGTGCCGGTACGGGGCCACGGCGCGGGTGTAGCACAGAGCCGGAAGAGCAGCGCGGAGCAGCCGCGTGCACCGTCACGCCCAGGACTTGGCGTAGGCGCACTCATTGACGGGCCCGTGGCCGTTGCTACCGTCCGCCCGAGGCACGCACCTCCTGGAGGCGACGATGGCGATCGCATGGCGGCGGGACCCGGATGACGCGCTCGTAGAGGCAAAGGTGCGCGGACGGCACGTCCTGTTCGACTTCAGCGCCGCGCCGATGTGAGGGGGTTGTGCTCGGCTGGATGCCGAGGTCTACCCCGACGAGCGCGTCGAGAGGTTCGTGACGGAGAACTTCATCCCGGTGCGGATCCACATCCGCGAGCAGCCGGAAGCGTGGAAGCGCCTGGGCGAGCGGTACGGCGTGCAATGGACGCCCACCGTCCTGGTGGTCGACCCCCTGGGGGTCGAGCGACACCGCATCGAGGGCTTCATTCCGGCCGACGAGCTCGTCGCGCAGCTGATGCTCGGATTGGGCAAGTCGGCCTTCGCCCGCCAGGAGCTCGGCGAAGCCGAGCGGTGGTTCCGCGAAGCGGTCGAGCGCTTCCCCGACACCGATGCGGCGCCCGAAGCGCTCTACTGGGCCGGGGTGGCGCTCTACAAGAAAACGAACGACCCCTCGGCGCTGGCGCACACCGCGGAAGCGTTCACGCGCCAGTACCGGGACAGCCTCTGGGCAAAGAAGGCTTCGGTCTGGCTCAAGCCGGAAACCATGCGCGACGCGCGCGCCTGAAAGCGCGCGCTACTGCACGCGGTAGGCCGCCAGGTCCAGGCGCGATTGCTCCTGCGTGCCGCGAGCCGATACGATCTGGGTGCGGACCTGCACCAGGCCGACGTTGGGCGCGTAGGTCCACTCGGTGACGAATTTGCCGGCTCCTTGGGGGGTCGTCACCGGCGACTCGTTGCGGACCACGACGCATTTGCTGAAAGCGCCGGCGCGCGTCTTCACCGTGGCGTCGGCCGCCGCCACCGTGAAATGCTGCACCACCAGGTTTTGCACGGCGGTCCAGTGCGCACCGGGCCTGAGCGGCGCGTGCAGGAGGTACTGGTCTGCGTCCCGGACGCCCTCGGAATCGGCGCGCACCCGGCCCCGGTGGTCGTCGAGGAACCACGGGCCGTCGCGCCCGACGATCTGGATGGTCTCTCGCCGCGCGCCGGGCGTGTACTCGTAGGTCCAGGAGTTGCCTACCGCGAGCGGATAGTAGATCGCCGGATCGGCACCGGAAGGCGCCGGGGGGTTGTCGCGAGTCTCGGCGGTCTTGCAGGAGGCGAGCGCCAGCAGCAGGAACACGAACCGCTTCAATGGGACCTCGGGCGCGGCGGGTGGACGTCTCGCGCGCTGGCCTCCTCGCGCTTGCGGCGCAGCTCGACGAGCGCGTCGGTCGCTGCGTGGCGCACTTCGTCGTCGGGAGCGCCGCTCTCCAGCGTGTAGAGGAAGGCCTCGGCGGTTGGGCCGCCCAGGCTGGCCAGCGCGTACAGCACCTGCGCGACGAGCTGCGGCGGGCGCTTGCGGGTCATCTCGATGAGCGGCTCCACCGCGCGCCGATCGCCGATCGCCACCAGGGCCCCCACCGCGCGCAGCGCGACGGCCGGGTTGTCGTCCTCGAGCCGCGCGATCAGCTGCGGCACCACCGCCGGGCTGCGCCGGTCGGCGAGCGTGCGGATGGCGTAGTCGCGGACCCGGGGATCAACGTCGACCAGGTCCCGGGAGAGCTCGTCATCGGTCTTGCGGCGCGACTCGAGCTGCCAGGCGAGCCCGCGGGCCGCGTCGTCCAGGGCGCCGCGCAGCGCTCCCTCGAAGGCAGCCAGCCTCACGGCCGCCTCGGTGCCCGCGTCCGCCGCGCTCGCCGCGCGACCCGCGCCTTCCGACACGGTCCTCTCCGGATCTCCTTCGGGCGAGGCGGCGGTCAGCTCCAGGACGAGCTGCACGTCGGCCACCGCGCCCTCCCCGCCGGCCAGCCGGCGCGCCGATTCCAGATCCAGCCGCACGCGCGCCGAGGCGCCCTCGCGCACCGCGAAGTGACGCGTCCTCTCCAGGGCCGCCTTCATCTCCCTGCGCACCTGTTCGGCCGGGATGGCCAGCTCCGGCACCCGGGCGAGGTTGCCCTCGGAGACCGACAGCGTCCCCACGGCGACGGCGCCCGGCGGGAGCCGGTTGCAGGACAGGGCAGCGGCGAAACCCGCCAGCACCCAGGCGCGGCGAAGAGGCATGCTCCGCGGATGCTAGAGGGTGCCGCCCGCAGGGTCAAAGACGCGCGCTGCGGATCGGCCGGCGCCGGGCGATTCCGCTCATTCGTGCGGCGGCTCGCCTTCGCCGGACCCCGAGGACGGCGCTTCGGGTGTGGTGGGCTCGGGGACCGGAGTGGGCTCCGCCACCACAGCCGGAGGCGTCTGCGCCAGGCGAGGCGTCCCGATCGGCTGGCCCCACGCCTGCTCGGCCGCGCTGGTCGCGCGGGCAGGCCGATCCTCGCCCCGGCGCGGGCGGCGGCGGCCCTCGCGATCCTCCCCCTCGCCCTCGGCCCGCGGAGGCTCGGGCACGGCAGGCGCGGGCACGGCAGGCGCGGGCGCGGCAGGCGCGGGCACGGCAGGCGCGGGCACGGCGGGCGCGGGCACGACAGGCTCGGACGCGGCCGGCGGCAAGGCGGGCTCGGCCGGGTGAGCCTCGGCAGGGGCCTCCGGCTCAGGCTCGGGTCCGGACAGCGGAGGGGGGACCGGATCGGCCGGTTCGACCCGCTCGATCCGCTCCTCGGACGGCCGCTCGCGGCGATCGCGATGCGAGGGGGACCCCTTCGCCACCGAGGCGAAGAATGCCTCGTCGACGTCGGCGAGCTCCACGACCTGCACGCAGACGCCCACCCTCAAGGAGACGAGCTCCTCGGCGAGCGCGTCGCCGGCGTAGAGCGCGACCGGCGGCTGGCCGGCGGCGGACGCCTCGGCCCGCGCATCGCGGCCCGCCTCGCCCGCGGCCAGCACCAGCCCCATCTGTGCGCTGTAGTGCGCCAGGTCCTTGCGCAACTCCTGCACGTCGGCGCGACCGATCTCGCGCGCTCCCCGCGTGAGCTTCACCGCCACTCGCAGATCGGAGACGCCGCGCCGCTGCCGCGCCAGGTAGAGCGGCCCCTCCTTGCTGCGCTTCGCGACCCGCACGTCGCGCATCCCCATCTTCTCCAGTAGCTGCGCGCAGAGTTGCTCGAAGCCGCTCGTCTCCAGGTCGGCGACGCGGCGGCGGAGCGCGCGCACAACGGCGCGCCGCCCTTCGGCCAGGAGCTGCGTGCCGGACATGGGCCGGCCCAGGCCGGTGTGCGAGGTGCGCGCCTCCTCGGGCATGGCCGAGGGCGCGGGGAACTCGACCAGCGTGACGCGCTCGCCGTCGACGATGAACACGGGCTTGCGCCCCGCCTCGGTGCGCCGGCGGTTGTCCTCCAGGAGCGCCTGGACCAGCGAGGCGTGGTCGCGCACCAGGGCCTCGCTGAGCAGGTTCTTCTTGAACAGCCCGTCGGACAGCTCCGAGATGGGCGCGCCCGACTGGCGCTGCGCGAGCCACTCGAACACCACCTCGGCCGGCGGGGGGAAGCGCCGCTGACCGCGCTTCCGCTCCTCCTCCTGGTCCTCGGCACCGGGCTGCAGCGCCTCGATGCGGCGCCGCGCCTGCGCGTTGATGGCCCGCGGCTCGCGCTCGCGCGGCCGGTAGAGCGCCACGCCGTCGTCGGCGGGGTGGAGCGGGGGTGCGACCGGCTCGACCACCTGCTCGAGGGGGACGCTCCACTCGACGAGGGCGAAGGTGCCCTCCGGCGCCACCGCGATGACTTTACGGTCGTCGTCGCGCTTGGCCATGGCCGCGAGGCGCTGGCCCATGGTCACCTCCGGATCCTGCCCGACGTGGCTGAGCAGGTTGTCGCGGACGGCGACGTCGGCGATTTCCTTGTAGTGCAGTGGCTTTCCGGCGCGCCGCAACACTTCGACGGCGGCTTCCGTGAACGTCATGTCGAACCGCTCCAGTTGCCCGCGGGGCTGTGGAAGCTTCCCTTGGGCCGGTGGAAAAAGGCCCGAAACCATAAAGGGTTTGCGCCCCCGTGTCAACGCACTCAGTCGTTGCCGGTGGGGCGGCGCTGTTTTTTTGCACGGCGCGGCCGTCACGGATGTACTCTGGCGGGAGTGATCCGCATCCGGCCCGGCAGCTCCTGGCGCCTGAACCCCGGCTATCTCGACGAGCTGCGGGCGCTCTCCCCTCCCAGGGCGCGCAGCTTCGACGGGGGCGGGATCCTCGACGTGGTCGGCATCGAGGTGGACGGCGTCGACATCGCCGCAGGCGTGGGCGAGGCGGAGGTGCTGGTCGCCGTCGACGAGCTGCTCGCGGCGCTCCGGCAACTCGCGGAGGGAAGCGCGGCGGCGCAGGCGACCGTCGGCCGCGGACCCACCGAGCTGGTGCTGGAGGCGCGCGACCCCGACGTGCTGCTGTCGCTGGTGACGCTGGCGCCTCCGGCGCGGATGCTCGCCTCCGGCTTGCTGCTGGACTTCGCCCGGCTGTGGTCGGCGGCCGCCGCCGCGGCGCGGAGCCTGGCTGCGGACCTGATCCGCATCAGCCCGGCGCTGGCGCAGTCGCCGCTGCTGCGCCGCCTGCACGGCGCTGCCCGGCAACCGGGGTCGACCAGGGCCCGCGCGGCGGCGTGGCCGCACGCGGAG
Source organism: Myxococcales bacterium (assembly GCA_035635335.1). GTDB lineage: Bacteria > Myxococcota > Myxococcia > Myxococcales > 40CM-4-68-19 > VBKO01. The sequence goes on from DASQBG010000150.1 coordinate 30,022, forward strand.
GGGCGAGCGTTCGTGGCGCGATCCGGGCGCGGCGCCGTCCGCTGCGAGGTGCAGGTCCCGGCGGCAGCGGCGGCGCGCCTGGCCGATCGCGCCGAGCTGCCACGCGCGCAGCTGGCTCCGCTCCTCGGGTCCGGCGCGGTGGCGCTGCGGTTCGCCGGCGCCCCCGCTCTGCAGTGGGAAGGCCCGGTGTACCTCGCGCTGCGCAACCTGGTCCGCGAGGCGGAGGCGCTGGTGCGCGCCTGGGAGGCCGGCGAGCCGGCTTTCCAGCTCCACTTCTCCTCGACGGACCTGGCGTGCGACCTGACGCGCGACGAGGTGCGCGCTCCCGGCTGGCGGGCGCCGGCCGCCGTCTCGCCCGCGGCGCTCGCGCTGGCGCTCGCCGGCGCCGCCCGGGCGTACGCCGAGAAAGCGCAGCGGCTCGGCGAACGGCGCGTCGACGCCGACGACCCTCTGCGCGACCTGCGCGCTTCCGCCGCGCGCCTCACCCGGCATTGCGCGGAGCTGCTCTCGGGCGAGCTGCGGAGGGCTCCGGAGATCGTCGCCGCGCCGCCGCCGCAGAAGGCCGTGCGCGCGCCCCAGCCGCCGCTGTCGCGCGGCCGCATCCGCCGGCTGGTCTATCGGCAAGGCTGGCGCGTTCCGGCCGAGGAACGGCCCGGAGCCATCTGGCCCTGCGCCGGCGCCGTGGTCACGGTCGGCCTGCACCAGGTGGTGGGGCGCGACGCCGCCTCGGGCCGCACCCTGTTCGAGGAAGCCTGCCGCTTCGCCGTGCGCGCCTGGGGCGGCGACGACCTGTTCGTCTCGGCTGCGGAGTCGCTCGCGCGCATCGATCCGCTCACCGGCTCGGCGCGCTGGCGCCGCCGACTGTCCGCGGCGGCCGAGCTGTGGGCGGTCCCCGGAGGGGTGGTCCGCGCGGGGACCGCCGGGCTGGAGCGGTTTTCCGACGCAGGCACGCAGGCGTGGCGGTCGCGGCTCCCCGGCGGAGCGCCCACCGAGGCGCTGCACGCCGAGGGCGTGCTGGCGTGCGCCGGCCGGGGAGTGCTCACCGCCCTGGACGCGGCCGACGGGCGTCTGTTGTGGAAGCGCCGCGCCCGGGTGCTGGCGCTCGCCGCCGCGCCGGGGCGGCTCGTCGCCCTGTGCGGGGGTGCGCGACCCGCCAATCTGTTGATCGCCGTCGACCCCTACTCGGGCCGTTTGTTGTGGGAGCGGCCCCTTCCCGAGGGGAGCGAGGCGGCCCTCTGCCTGTGGTCCGATTCGGCGCTGATCGTCTCGGGCGAGCGGCAGCGCGAGCTGACCGCGGCGCGGCTCGCCGACGGCACCCGCCGCTTCTCCGTCGCCCTTCCCTTCCCCGGGCACGCGCTCCTGGGCGCCGACGAGCAGGCGCTGATCGCGACCGGCGCCGGCGGCGCCGCGGCCCGGATCGACGAGCGCGGCCGCGTCGCCTGGCAGCTGGAGCCCGAGGGAGACGCTCCGGCGGAGCGCGCCGTGCTGCAGCGCGGGGTGGTGCTGCTCCGGCGCGGAGGCGTGCTGCTGTGCGAGTCGACCTCGGGCCACGAGCTGGCCCGGCTCGCCTCCGAGCCGCCCAAGGTCGCGGCGGTGGCGGACGACATGTCGGTGGCGCTGCTCGACGACGACGACGTGCTCTCGCTGCACCGGCTCGCGACCCACCTCAGCGTCGTCTAGCCGCCGCGCGAATCGGGGCGCCGGGCCAGCGCATACGCACTCTGGGGCCCGCGCGAAAGGTCATTTGAGCGCCTCTATCCACTCCGCGTCCGAGAACGGGCGAAGTAGGTCTCATTTGCTTTTCAGGAGGAGGCCGGCGGGGCGAGCAGCAATGGCGCATGCTGATGATTCGCGCGGCAGAGCAGCCGGATGCGGTCGAGCTCGTGCTGGTGCGTCCTTGCGGATCCGTCAATGTGATCAAATTCCAAGCCGCCGGTTTCTGCGCACCTCCGGCCGTTCGCGCGCGCCAAGGTGCAGCGCCCGCGAGCGTCACAGCCGCGCCTCTGAGAACGCGTCCTCGGCCCTCAGATCGGGCGTGCAACGAGTCCGTCTCGAGTTGGCTCCCGGACGTACCGAGGGTCATTGCGAACTTGTCCCGAGTCTGGACTCATGATTGGTCACTTCTCGGCGTCGTCGGGGCGAGTCGAGTCAGAGGATTGACTATGCCTCCACCTCCGAGGACAGCCAACCTGA
>DASQBG010000151.1:0-30924 GCA_035635335.1 Myxococcales bacterium
TGCGCGACGAGCGCGGCGTCGCGTTCTACCAGGCCATCGGGCGCAAAGGCGGTGAGCTAGGAGGCCGCAAGGGCGGCGAGGCCGTGCGCGACAAGTACGGCCCCGCTTTCTACGAGGAGATCGGCCGCAAGGGCGGCCAGAAGGTTCGAGAACTGATCGAGCAGGGAAAGAAGCGCATCTGAGAGCAGGACACCGAAGGGGCCGAAGGCGGACGGGAGGGGGGTTCCTTCCAACCACCGGAGGCAGGAGATGGCTGACGAGAAGAAGGGCGGGATGACGGTAGCCGAGGCTGGTCGCAAGGGAGGCGTGAAGGTCGCGCAGGAGCGCGGCCGGGCCTTCTACGAGCAGATCGGCAAGAAGGGCGGCGAGACCGTCAAGGCGGAGCGCGGGCACGAGTTCTACGAGAAGATCGGGAAGAAGGGTGGAGAGAGCGTGCGCGCGAGCCGCGGCCCGGAGTTCTACTCGCAGATCGGCCACAAGGGTGGCCAGAAGGTCCGCGAGCTGATCGAGCAGGGCAAGCGGCTGGGACGAGCGGCGGCCAGCCGCGCCACCCCGGCCGAGGACACCGAGGGGGAGGGAAAAGCGCCGAGCGGTGGCGCGGGCATCAACTCCGGTCGCAAGGACGAGTAGCAGCTCCTCCTGCCGGATCCCTCTGGAAAAGGAACGCGGCGGCCCCGGGTCCCGTGGCCGCCGCTTCCGCTTCGCGGGAACGCCTGATTTCTTGCGCCTCTCCCTGCGCGCCCGCAGCATGGCGCGGTGGCGAGTCGCGCTCCCATCCAGCCGATCGACCCCGTGCACCCGCAACCGCGGCACGTCTCGCGCGCGGTGTCGGTGCTCGAGGCGGGCGGCTTGGTGAGCTACCCGACCGACACCTACTACGCGATCGGCTGCGACCTGTTCCAGAAGAAGGCCATCGAGCGGATGGCGCTGCTCAAGCGGCGCGACCCGCGCAAGCCGTTCGCGTTTCTCTGCGGCGATCTCGGTGAGGTGGCGAAGTACGCGATCGTCGACAACGACCGGTTCCGCCTGCTGCGGCGGCTCCTCCCGGGACCGTACACCGTGGTGCTGCCGGCGACCCGGCTGGTGCCGCGCACCGCGCTGACGCGGCAGCGCGCGGTCGGCGTGCGGGTCCCGGACGCGCCCGTGGCCACGGCGCTGGTGCATGGCCTGGGGCGTCCCCTGGCCACCACCAGCGCGGCGATCGCGGAGGGAGAGCCGCTCGCCCACGCGGCGGACATCCAGGACCAGCTCGGCCATGGGCTGGACCTCATCCTCGACGGCGGGGTGACGCTGAACGAGCCGTCCACGGTGATCGACCTGACCGGTCCGCGGCCCGTGGTGCTGCGGCGCGGGAAGGGACGCATCGAGGGGGTGCTGGCTTGAGCGAGATGACCGCGAATGCGCCGGGGCCGCTCGACGACGCGCTCGACCGCTACCTTTCGCACCTGCGCGTCGAGCGCGCGCTGCAGCCGGCCACGCTCGAGTCGTACGCGCGGGACCTGCGCGAGTACCTCGATTGGCTGGCGGCGCGCAGCGTGCCGGCGCTGGGGCAGGTGACGCAGATCCAGGTGCTGCAGCACGTCGCGTCGCTGCAGCAGCGGGGCCTCTCGCGCGCCTCGCAAGCACGGCACCTGGCCGCCGTGCGGGGGCTGCACCGGTTCGCCAGCGCGGAAGGGCTTTCACCCCTCGATCCGACCGAAGGGGTCGAGGCCTCCCGCGGCTCGCGGCCGCTGCCGGACTTCCTCGGCGTCGAGGAGGTGGACCGGCTGCTCGCGCAGCCCGGCGCGGCCACGGCCTCGGGCGCTCGCGACCGCGCCATGCTCGAGCTGCTCTACGCCAGCGGGCTGCGCGTGTCCGAGCTGGTCGCGCTGCCGCTCGCGGCGGTGGACCCGCGGCTGGGCATCGTGCGGGTGCGCGGGAAGGGCGGCAAGGAGCGCATCGTGCCGGTGGGGCAGAGAGCGCAGGCGGCCCTCGAGGCCTACCTGCGCGGCGGGCGCGCGGCCCTGCTGCGTGCGCGGCAGAGCCGCGATCTGTTCGTCACGCCGCGCGGCCGGCGCATGACGCGGCAGGGGTTCTGGAAGCTGCTTTGCCGCCATGCGGCCGCCGCGGGCCTGCGCAACGTCCACCCGCACACGCTGCGCCACAGCTTCGCCACCCACCTGCTCGAGCGCGGAGCCGATCTGCGCGCGGTGCAGGCGATGCTCGGCCACGCGGACATCGCCACCACGCAGATCTACACGCACGTCGACCGGGAGCGCCTGAAGGTGGTGCTGGCGAAGCACCCGCGCGCGTGACAGTCGCGGCGTATTCGGCGGCGCTGCGCTTTTCCCGGCGCCGGCGTCGCGGGAGGCCTGCCGGCCCTCGATCGGTTCCGTGATAGTGAGCAGCGAATGCTCGCGCTCTTGCTGGCCGCGTCGCTTTCGTGTCCGCGGATGCTGGAGGTCGACCCGAAAGAGTGGAAGGAGGCGCTGCTCAAGGCTGCGCCCGGGTCGAAGGAGCAGGGCCAGCTGCTGGAGCAGCTCGGGTTCCGTCCGGTGCCGCCGGCTGGCGAGGCGGCGCCCGACGCGGACTGCGCCGAGCAGCCCGTCGTGCGCGGAGTGGATCTCGTCCAGGCGAGCCTCACCGGCGGCAAGGATCTCCTGGTGCACGTCCGGCTCGAGCTGTGCGCCGGCGAGGGCGAATCGCATTTCTGGTCGCAGCGCATCGCGGTCCTGAAGCCGCTGCGGGGCGGCGCCTACTGCAAGCTGGGCGGCGAGGACCCGTCGATCGATGCGCCGGCGAGCGACGTCTGCGGCGGGCCCGACCGGCCGCCCCGCCTGCTCAAGCTGGTCCGGCTGACCAGCGGGCGCCGCGACAGCTTGGAGCTGGAAGACCGGCTCGACGAGTGTCCGGGGCCGGTCCACACCGTCGTCGAGCGGGTGTCGTTCCTGGACGCGCGCGGCGATCAGCTGTCGAAGGTGTTCGAGCTGAAAACACGGGAGACCTCCTCCGAGGCCCCGGAGGAGCCGGCGCCCGTGATCGAGCGGACCGTGAAGCCGGTCGGCCGCCGGTTTCCCCGCGAGCTGCTGGTGACGGAAGAGGTCTCCTGCCCGGAGGGCAACCCGGGCGGCTCGTGCACGCCGGACCGGCGGAGGGCCGTCCACGTGCTCAGCGGAGGCAAGTACGTCGCCCGATGACCGCGGCAGCCAGTTCGGGTAGGGTGCCTCACTTCTTTTCGCGTGGCGCGAGCCGCCCGGGAGTGCAGCGATGGCAGAAGCCGAGGTGCCGGCCGGCCGGCCGGCACCCCACAGGGTCCCGCGCAGGGTGGTCTCGGGGATGCGCCCCACCGGCCGCATGCACCTGGGGCACTACCAGGGCGCCCTGAAGAGCTGGATCGAGCTGAGCAAGGTGGTGGAGTGCTTCTTCTTCTCCGCCGACTGGCACGCGCTCACCACCGACTACAAGGACCCCTCGAAGATCGCCGAGGCGCAGCGGGAGATGTTCGTCGACTGGATCGCCGCCGGGCTCGATCCGCAGCGGTGCACCCTGTTCATCCAGAGCCGCGTGAAGCAGCACGCCGAGCTCTTCCTGCTCCTCGGGATGGTGGCGCCGATCGGCTGGCTCGAGCGCGTGCCGACCTACAAGGAGCAACAGGAGCAGCTGCGGGAGAAGGAGCTGAACAACTACGGTTTCCTCGGCTATCCGGTCCTGCAGACCGCCGACGTGGCCCTCTACGGGGCCGACGCAGTCCCGGTCGGGCAGGATCAGGTCTCGCACCTCGAGCTGGCCCGCGAGCTGGTGCGCCGCTTCAATCACCTCTACGCCGCAGAGGGAAAGCCCGTGCTGGTCGAGCCGCGGCCCTATCTGACCGAGGTGCCGAAGATCCTCGGCCTCGACGGGCGGAAGATGAGCAAGTCGTATGGGAACGCGGTCGAGCTGAGCGAGGATCCCGAGCAGGCCCGCAAGCGCATCATGGTAGCGGTCACGGATCCGGCGCGGAAGCGCAGGCACGACCCGGGCCACCCCGAGGTGTGCCCCATCTACCACCTGCACCGCGCCTACAGCCCGCCCGAGACGGTGGAGCTGGTCGACCGCGAGTGCCGCAGCGCGGGCATCGGCTGCGTCGATTGCAAGAAGATGCTGCTCCTCAACCTGCTGCCGGTGTTGGAAAAGCACCGGGCCGCGCGCGAGGAGCTGGAGCGCACGCCCGGCCGCGTGGAGGAGCTGGTGCGGCTCGGCACGGAGAAGGCGCGCGGCTTGGCGGAGCAGACCATGGTGAAGGTCCGCGCCGCGATGAAGCTGGAGTAGCCAGTGGAGCCGGAGATCCCCGACAACGCGGCGGTCGAGCCGCCGCCACCGCCGCACCAGGCGGGCTTCGCCGTCGCGTTGCCCCAGTTCGAGGGGCCGCTGGATCTGCTGCTCTCGCTCATCCAGGAGCACAAGCTCGACATCCTCCACGTCCCCATCGCCTTCATCACCGACCGCTACGTCGAGTACATGGATCAGGCGCGCGCGCTGAACCTGGATCTCGCCGGCGAGTTCCTGGTGATGGCGGCGACGCTCGCGCACATGAAGTCGCGGATGCTCCTCCCGCCGCAGGAGTCGCAGGACGCCCCCGACGGGGAGCCGGGCCCCGACCCGCGCGAGGAGCTGATCCGGCGGCTGCTCGAGTACCAGAAGTACAAGAGGGCCGGCCAGGACCTCGCCGCGCTGCCGCAGCTCGGCCGCGATCTGTTCACCCGCCGCGCGCGCGAGGAGCGGCCGCTCGCGTCGGAGGAGCTCCAGTACCTGCGGCCGAAGGACCTCTCCGCGTACCGCCTGATCGAGGCGCTCTCGAACGTGCTCGCCCGGCGGAAGCTGACCATCCCGCACGAGGTATTCGTCGAGCGGCTCTCGATCGGCGACCGCATCTCCGCCATCACCGACCGGCTGCGCGAGGAGGAGCGGATCGCCTTCACCTCGCTCTTCGCCGACCTGGCTGCGCACGACCGGCACCGGGTGGTGCCCACCTTCCTGGCCGTGCTCGAGATGACCAAGCTGAAGCTGATCAGGGTGCACCAGCCGTATCCGCACGGCGAGATCTACCTGTCCCGCACCGAGGGCCTTGCCGACGCCTCGGCGGAAGGAGTCCAGCTTGACTACCGAGGCTGAGCGGAACGGCGAGCTTCCGCCCGAAGGGGTCGACGCGCCGCTTGGGGACGAGCAGGAGCTGCAGCAGGCCACGCAGACGGAGCTGTCCATGCTCGCCGAGGCGGCGCGGTTTGCCACCCCGGAGCGGGCGCGCGCGATCGTCGAGGCGCTCCTCTTCGCCGCGGAGAAGCCGCTGGACCTGCCCGCGCTGCGCGACGCGACCCAGCTCGAGGAGCAGGTCCTCCAGGAGGCGCTGGAGGCGGTGCGGCAGAAGCACGCTCCGGGCGCCGGCGGGACGGTGCTGGTCGACCTGGGCAGCCGCTGGCAGCTGCGCACCGACCCGCAGTTGGGCGCTTACGTGCGCCGGATGCTCCAAGTGAAGCCGATGCGCCTGACCCGGGCTGCGCTGGAGACGCTCGCCATCGTGGCGTACCGCCAGCCGATCACCCGGCCCGAGATGGAGGACCTGCGCGGCGTCGACTGCGGCGCGGTGACGAAGGCGCTGCTCGACCGCAAGCTCATCCGCATCCTCGGCAAGAAGGACGAACCGGGCCGACCGCTGCTGTTCGGGACCACCAAGGAGTTCCTCGAGCTGTTCAACCTGCGCGACCTGACGCAGCTGCCCACGCTGCGCGAGTTCCAGGAGCTCTCCGAGGACAGCCGCAAGATCGTCGAGGAGGAGGCGCCGGCCCCGCCCGTCGCCGGCCTCACCGACCTGGCCCAGGATCCAGAAGCCGCCGAGAAGCTCGCCCAGCACACCGCCGAGAGCGACGCCGCCCTGTCGCAGCTCGAGGACGCCATGGACGTGGCGGAGGAGCAGAGCAAGGCCGCCGCCCAGGTGCTGGCGCCGCCGCCCGATCCGAACGCAATCCCGACCCCGGGCCCGAGCCCGACGCCGGGCCCGAACGCGACCCCGAGCACGGCGTCCGAAGGATCGGCGGATCGCGACCCCCCGGACGCGAGCGGGAAGCCGGAGCAATGATGCAGGAACGCTTGCAGAAGATCCTCGCCCACGCGGGCGTGACGTCGCGGCGCAAGGCGGAGCAGCTCATCGCCGAGGGCCGCGTCGAGCTGAACGGGCAGACGGTGAAGGAGCTGGGGACCAAGGCCGATCCCCGCAAGGACCTGATCCGCGTCGACGGCAAGCTCATCGCCGATCCGGAGGAGAAGGTCTGGTTCGTGCTCTACAAGCCGGCCGGCTGCGTGACGACGCTGTCGGATCCGGAGGGCCGGGCGAACATCGCGCAGTACCTGAAGGGCATCCCCGAGCGGGTCTATCCGGTCGGCCGGCTCGACTACGACGTCGAGGGCGCGCTCCTGGTCACCAACGACGGCGAGCTGGCGCACCAGTTGATGCATCCGCGGTTCGGGGTGCGCCGGACCTATCTCGCCAAGGTGGCGGGTGTGCCCCGACCCGAGCAGATCTCCCGGCTGCAGTCCGGGGTGCGCCTCGAGGACGGGCGGGCGCGCGCGCTGGACGCGGCGGTGCAGAGCCGGACCCCGCGCAACACCTGGGTGCGCGTGGTCGTCTCCGAGGGGCGGCCACATCTAGTCAAGCGGCTGATGGAGGCGGTGGGCGCGCCGGTCCTGAAGCTGCACCGCGCCGACTACGGCGGTATCGGGGTCGGCGGCCTGCGTCCCGGCGACTACCGCGAGCTGACGCGCGCCGAGGTGCATGCGCTGCGCGAGCAGGCAGGCAAGAAGGCGCAGGCGCCGCCGCCCCGGCTGGCCGCGCTTCCCGCCCGGCGCCACGGGCACGGCCCGCCGCAGCCCGCGCGCAGGCAGAGGAGGTGAGGACCTGTCGCGATCGCTCCGCCGTGGACCCACCCTGCCGGCGGCGGCGCCGAATGCGACAGGACCGTGCAGCAGGGATAGAAAAGATCGCGCATGGCCTCCGTCGACGTGCGCAAGCTGAAGGACTCCGCCGCCGAGCTCTTCAAGAGGTCGAAGTTCGAGAAGGCCGCCGAGGTGCTGGAGCAGCTCGCCCAGGCGGAGCCGAAGGACATGCAGCACCGGCTCAAGCTGGGCGACTGTTACCGGAAGCTCGAGCAGCCGCAGAAGTCGATCGCGCAGTACGACGCGGCGGGCCGCTACTACGCCGACCAGGGACAGCTCATCAAGGCCATCGCCGCGGTGAAGGTCATCCTCGAGATCGACCCGCGCAACGCCGGCGCGCAGAAGCAGCTCGCCCAGATGAACGAGCGCCGCCTCGGGAAGGTGACGCCGGAGAACGCGGGTCTCGCGGGCGTCAAGCGCGCCGCGGTCGGGCGGATCGCCGCCGTGAAGGCGGTCCCCGAGGGCGACACGGATCCGATAGAGGCGACCGAGCTGCCCGAGGAGCCCCAGATCACCAAGAGGGTCGCCCCGGCCGCCACCCGCGGTGCGCAACGAGGCGCGATGGCGGACCGGATCCAGACCGATGGGGCTGCCGACCACGGCGAGGCCCTCGAGCTGGACGAATCGCCGAAGAACTTCTCTCCCGGCTACTCGGAGGACGCGCTGATCACGCCGCCGCCGGAGGCACACTCCGGTTCCCCGGCCGGCCACCTGGAGATCCACGAGTTGCCCGACGACGCCATCCTCGACGACGGGCCCGAGGACCTGGCGGCGAGCGCGGACGACGAGGAGGTCGTGGCCGAGCCTGCCCGGCCCATCGCCGATCTGCTCGGCTCCGACGCGGAGGAGGAGATCGAGCTGCTCTCCATCTCCAGCGATCGCGCCGGGGAGCGGGAAGCGGACGCGACTGGCCAGGACCTGGAGGCGGCGTTCGGCGCCATCGTCCCCGACGCGAAGGCGGTGACGCGCAAGGTGCCGGCGCGGGTCCCGCTGTTCGACGATCTGCCGCGCGACGCCTTCGTCGAGCTGGTCAACCGCCTCTCCTACCGCCGCTACCGCGCTGGCCAGCAGATCCTCAAGGAGGGCGACCCCGGGCGGAGCTTCTTCGTCATCGTCGAGGGGAAGGTCCGCATCTGGAAACAGCTGCCGGACGGCGAGGAGCTGCAGCTCGCAACGCTGGAGGAGGGGGCGTTCTTCGGCGAGATGGCGCTGCTCTCGGGCGCTCCGCGCACCGCCAACGTCTCGGCCGAGGACGACACCGAGCTGCTCGAGGTGTCCGACGCCGTGCTCCGCCACCTGGCCAGGAACCATCCCTTGGTAGTCAAGTCGCTGAAGAACTTCTACCGGCAGCGGCTGCTGAACAACGTGATGGCGATCTCGCCCCTCTTCAAGGACTTCGATCCCACCGAGCGGCGGCAGCTGGTCGAGAAGTTCAAGCTTCGCCAGGTAGCGCCCGGAGAGATGCTGATCAAGGAAGGCGCGCAGTCCGACGGCCTCTACGTGGTGCTGCACGGGTCGGTGGACGTCGCCGCCCAGCACATCGATCTGGCCCGCCTCAAGGAGGGCGAGATCTTCGGCGAGATGTCGCTCCTCACCCGGCAGCCGGCCACCGCCACGGTGGTCTCGCCCAGGAACGCCATCCTGCTGCGGCTTCCCCGCGATCAGTTCCAGGAGCTGGTCGTCACCCACCCCCAGATCCTCGCTCTGGTCAGCGAGCTGACCGAGCAGCGCGCCGCCGCCACCCGCGCCGCGCTCGAGCAGCACGGCATCTCCAGCTTCGTCTAGCTGCCGTCTAGCTGTGCTTTCTCGCGACATCCGAGGACAGTCACCCTGGGTCTCGTGCTTTTCGGGGGGGGGCCGACCCGCCCCGTTTGAAGCGCCGCTCTAACGCGCCGCGTCCCGCGCCGGGGCGGATAGTCCACTCACCCTGATGGACTCCCCGGATCGGCTCCAAGCCGGTCCACCGATGCGCGCGCCCGTTCCATGAACGCGCGACCGTACATGTGGTCCGCGGCGCCTTGGTTGTGCCCTCGGCAGAGCAGGCGGATCCGGTCCGCTCGGTGAAGACGCGTTCGCGCGAAGCCGTCGCGGTGATCGAATTCCAGGGCCCCAGTCTCGGCGCACCTGCGGCCATGCTCGTCGGAGAACGTGCAGCGGCCGCCGTCGCGTTCGAAGACCTCGCGCTTGATGGCGTCCGGGATGTGACGCGAACACGATGCGTCCGCGTCCTTCACCGGAGCCTGTCGCGGCTTCCGACCCGTGGCGAATCGCTCCTTCTTCACCTGCTCGATGAGCACCTCGAGCGCCTTCTCGACGATCGTCCCCAGGTCTCCGTCGGGAATTCGGTGGCGGAGCAGATCCTGGGCCTCGCGGAACTTGTCATGACACGCGCGACTCGCGGTGAACTGGAACTTGAAGGTTTCCTCGGAAAGCGGAGCAACCACGGGCCGGCGTTCATCGCGTCGCGGCGCTGGGGCGAGCGGCGGTGCCAACGCGAGAGCAGGGGGCGACTCGGGCTGCGCCACCGGCGTGGTGGCGCCGAACGAGAATGCGGGTGAAGCCTCGGGGGCGGGGTTGGGCCGGCCGGGAAGCTTGCGCACCACAGTCGGAACCGGCGGCTGCGGCCAGAGACGCGCCACCAGTTCTTCGATCTGGCGCTTCGACTTGCCTGCTGCCTCCGCCAGCACCTGTTCCTGGTTCTCCGTAGTCAGGTGCGGCGCCAGCAAGCGCAGCCCGGCCAGGTGCACCTGCCCCGAGCGGAGCGCCTCCAGGATCACCGGCATGAGTCGGGCGGCGCGGGCGAGGTCGATCCGGTTGCAGGCGACGTCCTCGGAGAACCCTAGCTCGCCGACGCAGAAGGCGAACATCGAGGAGAACGTCCATTCGAGGTAGAGCTTCCGCTCGTCGATCTCGCCGAGATGAACGAGAAGCGCCGCATCGATGCCGTGCGATCTCCGCACCAACTTATGCGTAGCGGAACGGAGGTCCGACGGGCTGAGCGATTCGACAACGATTTGTGAGTTCATCATGTTCGCAGTCGTAGCACGGCGTATTTCAGAGCCCTCCGGAGGCCGCACGAGAGCGCTGGACGGCAGGCCGACATACGAGGAGAACATGCTCCAAACGGCCGCTCTCCACGCATCTGCAGCAGCTACAAGGCCGTTGTTGCCAACGCTCGCGGCATTTGCGAGGCGACGGCTCCAAACCTGTCAATCGGTAACCGCATGCATACGTAAGTTGTCCGATGGGGCGCGGTCGCGCTGCTACGGGTCGTATCCGCCCCGGGGCGGATCGCGCTGCCTCAAAGCGAGCGCGTGGCTGTCGCTCTCGGTGATGTACCGCCGCAGTGCTCGGCACGGGCCGCGACGCGACGCCGTTGGCTCGCTCCACACTCGCCCTGAAAAGCAACGGAGACCCAGAGTCGTTCTTCCCCGGACGCGCAATGCCGCGCGCCACGCAGGCGCAACGGGGCGGGACGGAACTACGCTACGGTTTCTTCGTAGTCTGCGTGCCCAGCTCGCCGCGGCGGACCAGCCCCTTGTCCTGGAGGATCTCCACCAGGGCGCGGAAGGCGCGGCCCTGCGAGTTGATCTGCTTCTCCAGCCGGACGAGCAGGATGCGCAGCTCCGCGATCGCGTCGCCCTGCGCCGCCGCGGGAGCCACCGCGCCGGCGGCCAACTCCCCGTCGCCGTTGCGCTGCGTGACCCCGGGGATCGATCGCAGCGGCTCGCCGAGCTTGCCCGCCTGCGCCGCCTGGTCGCCGAAGTAGTACTGCCGCACCGCCCGGTCGATGCTGCTCATGGTGCACAGGATCGGCTCGAGCGTGTGCTGCGCGATCCGCGCCACCTCCTGGAGCGTCCCCTGGTCCGGCTCGGCGGTGGCGAGCCAGAGAACGCGCCGCTCCGGATCGACGCGCACCGGGAACACGCCGTAGCGCTCGCACGCGTCCACCGGAAGGGTCGAGAGCGCGTCGGGGGCGATCTCGACCTGGGCCAGGTCGACGGTCTCGAGCCCGAGCTGGGTGGCGAGCGCGTGCACCAACTGCTCCTCGCTCACGTACCCGAGGTCCACCAGCGTCCGCCCCAGCTTTCCCCCGAAGGCGCGCTGGTCGGAGAGCGCGGCGATGAGCTTCTCCTCGTCGATCACGCCCTGCTGGATGAGGATGTCGCCCAGCTTCGCGCTCATCTACGTCTTCTCCGCGCCGGGCAGCCGGACGATCTCCGCCGTGCCCTGGCGCCCCCGGAGGACGAGCAGCGCGGCCTGGCCCGCGACCCGCGTGCCGTCGGCCAGCGGCCAATTGGTGCGGTCCGCCGCGCCAGGGTTGAGGTACAGCTGGTCGGAAACCGTGCCGGGCGGGACCGGCGCTCCGCGGGCGTCGATCGCGCGGCCTCCCGATTCCCAGACCTGGCCGAAGATCCCGAACGGCGCGCGCCGCGAGGTCAGCAGCGGGACGATGCGCGCATCTCCGACGTTCTGCCCCTCGCTCACGTCGAGGGCCGATCGGTCGCGTCCGCGGGGCGGGACCGCCATGACGAGCACCGCCGGCGGCTCCTTCGCCGGGAGCCGGTCGAGCCAGGCCGCCAGCGCGTCCAGGTCGCGCTGCACGTACACGCACGCGCCGTCCGCGTGGAGCAGGCGGCGGTCCATGGTGCCGGGCAGGCCCACGATGAGCGCGTCGCCGGCATCGACGACCCGCGTATGCGAGAGGTCCCAGACCTTGGCGCCCTTCTTGCGAAGCTCGCCTTCGGCGGCATCGAGCTCGCTGCGCACTTCGCGGTTGCCGGGAGCGACCAGGACCGGCAGGCCCGTATCGGTGAGCACTCCCAGAAGCGTCTCCTGCTCGTCCGGGTTGTCGCCGACGTCTCCGTCGGCGATCAGGACGTCCGCGCCGCGCTTCACGACCTCGTCCGCCAGCTTGCGCAGGTGCGCCACGTTCTCGTCGTCGGCGTCCTTGAGGCCGGCGAAGACGCCGATACGCAGGATGCCGGCGGCGGGCCGGATCTGGACCCTGGTCCCCGGCAGCTCCAGGGGCGCCGCGCAGCTCGCGTCGCTGCGCTGCTGCGCGACCGCCGGCGCGGTGGGCTGCGCCGGCGGAGAGGGCGTGGCGGCGGCGCTGGAAGCCGGCTTCTGCGTGCACGCCGCCAGCAGGGCCGCGCAGCACCATGCGATGCGCTTCGAAAGCATCATGCCGCCAGTGTACGCGAATGCCGGAGCGCCGCCGTGAAACGTCTTCAAAGCACAGTGCCGCCCTGGGGGCGGCGACTGCCGGCGGCTAGAGTGCATCCCATAGCCGCCGCGCCGTGAAAAAACATAGGGCCGCCCTATCGGCGGCCACTAGCCTTCCAGGGCCTGGAACAGCTCCTCGCGCGTGGCGGGCTTCTTGACGAATCGGTCGACCACGCCCGCGGAGCTGAGCGCCTCGATCCCGGGAATGTCGCGACCTGACGTCAGCACCTTGCGCAGGCCCGGCCGCGTGGCGAGCTGCACGAGGAGCCAGGCACCGTTCCGGCCCGGCAGATCGTAGTCGGTCAGGACCGCCGCGAACTCGGCAACGGCGGCCATGCGCGCCGCTTCCTCCGCCGACACCGCGGTGGCGATCGCGAAACGGTCGGCGAGGAGCCGGCGCAACGCATGCAGCACGCCAGGCTCGTCGTCGACGAGGAGCAGTAAAGGTGGGCAGGCCATCCTACCCTGAATCATAGTTCACAACTCATGAGTGGTACAACTCAAGAGCTCTACAGGATAGCCGAGGGTCGGTGCCCCGCGCCCCTGGCTCCCCGCACGCGCACGGAAGGTCCGAGCTGAAGGAGCGGCCGGCGGTCATGCGGCCGTTTCGCGAGGAGCAGCGGCGCCTGGGCGCGCGCCTGAGGGCGCTGCGCGAAGATCGAGCGCTGACCCAGGAACAGGCGGCCGAGCAAATCGGCTTGCATTCCAATCACCTGCAGCGCCTCGAGCGCGGGGCCGCCAACGTGACGCTCGCGACACTGGTCGCCCTGTCGCTCGCATACCGGGTGTCCATCGGCTCGCTCTTCGAGGAGCCGCGCTCCAGGCGCGAGACGCAGCCTTTCCGCCGCATTTCGTCCGACAAGGTGCGCCCTTTCCACAACGCCGTCCCGCTCTATTCGCTCAAGGCGGCAGCCGGCCGATTCGGGGCCCAGCAGGAGGTCGAGCCGGAGGACTGGGTGCGCCCGTTGGGACGGACCCGGCCCGGCAGGGGGCTCTTCGTCGCCCAGGTCGTCGGCGACTCGATGCGTCGCCGCATTCCTGGTGGGGCGTATTGCTTGTTCCGCCACCCGGTGGTGGGGAGCCGGAACGGGCGCGTGCTCCTGGTACAGCACAGGCAGATCCACGATCCCGACCACGGCGGCCGGTACACGGTGAAGGTGTATCGAGGCCGCAAGCAGCACGCGGGAGCGGAGGCCGGCCGGACCGTGGAGGTGAGGCTCGAACCCGACACGGACGTGCCGGGATACCGCCCCATCATGCTCCGCGGTCTAGAAGAGGGTGAGCTGACCCTCATCGCCGAGTTGGTCGAAGTGCTTCCCGGCGCCTGACTCGAGCGTGTCTACGCCACGTGCGGCGGCAGGGTGCGGCCCAGGCGCGAGCTGACCGCCGCGCCCAGCGCGAAGAACTGCAGCAGGGCCAGGAGGGGCACTCCCAGCCAGGGCACGAAGGCGAGCAGCAGCAGGACCACGATGCCCATCCCCAGGGCGGCGGGAGGCACGAAGCGCTGCCCGGGGCCGGCCGGAAGCGCCTCGCCCAGCCGCAGCGCCAGCGAGGAGACGCCGAGGGTGATGGCGAGGAAGATCATCACCGGGAGGAGCGGCACCAGCGGAATGCCGATCACCGAGATGAGCAGCAGCAGGCCGAGCGGGAGCAGCAGGAGCCAGCAGAGGAACCCGACCAGGAAGCTCTTCAGCGGCTGCTCGAACATCGCGTGCCCCACCTGGCGGACGCGCTCGGGCCACAGCCGCAGCGTGAGCAGGCCGATCAGGTAGACCACCGCGAACAGCGCCAGCGTGGGGAAGAAACCGAACGGTCCCAGCGAGGAGAGGATCGAGTGCCGGCGCGAGGGGCGGAACAACTTGCCCAGGCCCATCTGCACGTGCTCGCCCATCACCTGGCCGCCGCGCTGCACTTCCACCTCGCCCAGGATGGCCACCGTGTCGCCCAGCACCACGGCGCCCTGGTCGATCACGGTGCTGCCCAGGATGCTCACCGCGTCGCCCTGGACCACGCTGTTGGGCTCCAGCTCGATCGAGCCGCCCACGTTGACCACGTCTCCCTGCACCACCGTTCCGGCGGGCACCACCAGTTCGCCCTGGAAGACGCGGACCATGTCGTGCCCATGGGCCGAGCGGGTGCCTTGCACGCGGCGCTCGCGCCGGCGCGTGTGCTCGACCAGCATGCCGGCGCTGCCCCGTGCCGGAGCGGGAACCACCACCAGCTTGCCGCGGTGCAGGACGCCCATCGAGCCGCTCGCCTTGAGCACCTCTCGCGCCGCCTCGCGTGGGTCGGCTTCCTTCACGTCGACGTCGATCCGCTCCTTCCCCACGCCCACCAGGGTCAGCGACCAGCCGGCGGAGCGGGCGATGCGGTGCAGGACGCCGACGGCGGCCACGTTCCGGGCCGTCTCGGAGAAGGGTGGAAGCTCGCCCGCCTGGTCGTCGCCGATCTGGATCTTGATGCGGGGAAGCCTGGGCGGCGTGGGCGGGGGCGGAACGGCCTCGAGGTCGGTGTCCGAGTCGGGGTCGGGATCGGGATCGGCGTCCGGGTCGTCGGTCTGCGCTCGGACCTGTGCCAGAATCTGGTGTTCGTGCCGCTGAGCGATCGCGCGCATCTTCTCGGACACGCGGTCGCCGCCGCCGCCTTCGGCGAAGTGCTCGACGATCGCGTGGGCGCCCGAGCGCACCGTGCCGGAGACACTGAAGGCGAGGAGCAGCGCGAGCGACGAGATCATGGCTACGAGCTCGCGGGGGCGCGGTCGGCGCCGGCGCGCAGCGCGCGAATCAGGACCAGGAGGATGGCTGCCGCGAAGACGAGCGCGCCCAGACCGAGAGGAAGGCGCGCGGCCTCGAGCACCGGGGCCGCCGCCGAGACGACGTGCCGCCCCACCGTCCACACCTCCAGCAAGCCGTTGACGTGCGCCGTCGGCGCCGCGGACAGGGCCCAGCCCAGGATGGCGAAGAGACCGACCGCCGCCGCGGGGATGGCGGCCAGGACCGTGTGCCGGCGCTGCGCGAGCGCGTGCTCGCGGTTCTCCACCGCCTGCAGCACGCCGGAGGTGAAGTCGGGCGGGAGGATCGGGTCTTCCAGCGTGGCGAGGCGGTGCACCAGCGCCCCGTACATGGACAGCTCGGCGCCGCACTCCGCGCAAGAATCGGCGTGCTCGCGCGCGTCCATGCCCTCGGGTCCGCGCAGCGTGCCGTCCGCCAGGCCCTGGATCTGGTCCTCGCTGAGGTGGACGAAGGCGCTCATGGCAAGTGCTCCGCGAGCTTCGACTTCAGCTCCTTGCGGGCCCGGTGCAGCCAGGTCATGACGGTGCCCATCGGGACGTTCAGCGCCATGGCGATCTCAACATAGCTCTTGTGCTGCACGTGGAAGAGGGCAATCACCTCGCGGTAGCGCGGCGGCAGGGAAGCGACCGCGGCGTCCAGGTCGCGCTGCGCCTCGCTCTCCTGGACGGCCTGCTCGCCGCCGACGGCGAACTGATCGGCCGGCTCGGGCGCGACGCCGGGCTCCGGGTCCTCGCCGCGACCCTCGGAGACCAGCGCCAGGGTCGGACGCCGGCGCCGCAGCAGGTCGATGCAGTGGTTGCGCGCGATGCGCAACACCCAGGCGCCGAACGGCTGGCGCGCGTCGAAGTCGCGGATGCTGGTGTAGGCGCGGACGAACGCCTCCTGGGCGGCGTCGCGCGCCTCGTCGGTGGTCCCGACCAGGCGGTAGCAGAGGCCGAAAACCGACGTCTTGTGCTTCTCCACCAGGCGCGCGAAGGCGACCTTGTCGCCGGCCGCGGCCGAGCGCGCCCATCCCATCTCGTCAGGGGAGCAACCTGGACGCGCCGTCTCGTGCGGTCGGGTCAAGGGGAAGGGGAGCACGAGAGCTGTGTCCACGTCGGACCAACGCAGTGAGGGCGCCACTATTTCACGTCAGCGGGAAAGAAGCCCCAGACGCCGCTCAGCCAGCAGGGTGGCGAGCCCCACCGCCAGGGGCAAGAAGGTCGCACCGGCACCCACCAGGAGGAACCGGCGGAACGGAATCTTCCCTTTGCTTCCGGCCAGTTCCAGCACGATGAGGTTTGCCACCGAGGCGACCGGCGTGAGGTTTCCCGCCAGCGTGCTGACCAGGGCCAGCGAGAGCCAGGCGAGGTGCGGGTCGGCCATGTTGGGGATCCAATGGCCCGCGAGCAGCACGAAAGGAACGTTGCTGACCAGCTGGCAGGCGACCACGGTGAAGGCCCCGAAGCGGAACGTCTGGTGCACCGCGTCAGCGCCGAACGCCGGCTCGAGCCAGCGGTAGAGCCGCTCGGCGATCCCCGCCTGGGCCACTCCGTGGGTGACCACGAAGAGCGCGGCGAAGAAGAGCAGCAGGGTGCCGTCGACTTGCGCGAAGATTTCGCGCGGATCGCCGCGGGTGAGGATCAGCAGCAAGGCCGCACCGACCATCGCGGTCCAGGCCAGGTTGTACCCGGCGAGAAAGCCCGCCACGACGAAGATCAGGGCCGAGAGGCAGAGCGCCGCCTGGCCGCGTTGGAGCGGCGGCTCGGAAAGGTGCGGGTCCAGCCGGGGCGCCTGGGCAAGCTCGCGCCGGAACGCGATGCGCAGGACCAGGTACACGCAGCCGATCGAGAGGAGGGCGGGCAGGATCAACGCCTTCGCGAAGTGCGCGTAGCCGATCCCGCTGAGGGTCCCGATGAGCATGTTCTGGGGGTTGCCGGTGAGCGTCGCGACGCTGCCGGCATTGGAGCCGAAGGCGAGCGCGAGAAGGTACGGCAGCGGGGGGAGGCGCGCTTCTTCCACCAGCGCCAGCACCACCGGCGTGCACATCAGGCAGACCGTGTCGTTGACCAGCAACGCGGAGAGCCCGCCCGCCACCGCGACGATGGCGAGGAGCAGCGTGCGCGGTCCGTGGGCCCGCTGCAGCGCTGCCCAGCTCACCCAGCGGAAGATCCCCGCCCGCGCCAGGAGCGAGCTGAGGATCATCATCCCGAGCAGCAGCACGAGGGTGTCCCAGCTGATCGCCTCGCGGTAGACCTGCTCAGGCGTGAGGACGCCGGCGGCGACCATCGCCACCGCGCCGGCCACCGCCCCGCCCGGGCGGTCCAGCTTGAGGAACGGCAACTCCGTCCCGGCGAGGAACAGATACGTCGCGAGGAAGATGATCAGCGCGGCGATCAAGTCGGCGAGCCTGCTAGACTTGTAGCATGCTGCCTGTCTACCCGGACTTGGAGGCACGCGCCGCGATCGTCACCGGTGGCTCGAGCGGGATCGGTCTCGGCATCGCGCAGGCGCTGCTCGCGCAGGGCATGCGGGTCGCCGTGCACTACCGCGGCGGGCGCGAGGCGGCGGAGGCGGCGTGCGCGCAGCACCCGGGCCGCGCGTTCGCAGTCCAGGCGGACCTGGGCACCGAGGCCGGGTGCGTGAAGCTCGCGCGCGACGCAGTGGAGAAGCTCGGCGGAGCGCACGTCCTGGTCCACTCGGCGGGCATCTGGAATGCGGGGCCCATCGAGCAGATGGACGCCGGCAGGCTGGAAGAGATGTTCCGCGTCAACGTCTTCAGCGCCTTCTACCTGGTGCGGGAGCTGGCCGCGGCGCTGCGGGCCTCCGGGCACGGCAGCATCGTGCTCATCGGGAGCACCGCGGGGCAGCGGGGCGAACAGGGGCACTCGCACTACGCCGCCTCGAAGGGGGCGCTGCAGTCGTTCGCACTGTCCCTCGCGGTCGAATTGGCCCCGCTCATCCGCACCAACGTGGTCTCGCCGGGATGGATCCGCACGCCCATGGCCGAGACGGCGCTGCGCACCATCGGGCCGCTGGTCGCCGCGACGCTGCCGAACCGGCGCCTGGGCGAGATCGAGGACGTCGTCAACGCGGTCCTGTACCTGTCCTCCGACGCGTCGTCGCACCTGCTCGGCGAGAACCTCAGCGTCTCGGGCGGCGCCCTGCTGGTCGTGCCGCGCGGGCAGCTGCAGCCGCGATGAGGCTCGGACCTCCCGAGCTGCGCGCCCGAGCGCGGGAGGCCGCGGGGCAGTACCGCCACTGCCTTCTTTGCGCGCACCGCTGCGGGGTCGACCGGACGGGCGGCCCGGCGGGACGTTGTCGCGAAGGCAGCTCGGTGTTCCTCGCCGGCGCTGGCCTCCACTTCGGAGAGGAACCGCCGCTGGTCGGCGCGCGCGGGTCGGGCCTGGTCCTGGTCGCGGGGTGCAACCTTGCCTGCTCCGCGTGCGAGACCGCGGACTTCAGCCTGCTGCGGCAGAGGGTGACCGAATTTGGCGAGGACCAGCTCGCCGCCCTCTTCCTCGATCTGCAGCGGCGCGGCGCGGCCAACCTGAACCTGGTCACGCCGACGCACGTCTTGCCCGCGCTGCTGTCGGGCCTGGCGCGAGCGGCGGAGCGCGGATTCAACCTACCGGTCGTCTGGAACTGCGGCGGATACGAGAGCGTCGAAGCGCTTCGGCTCCTCGACGGGGTCGTCGACGTCTACCTCCCCGACGCGAAGTACGGCGACGACGCGGCCGCGCTCCAGCTTTCCGGATGCGCGGGCTACGTTGCCGCCCTCGGCGAATCCCTGCGGGAGATGCACCGGCAGGCCGGGACGCTCAGCGTCGGCGCCGGCGGTCTCGCCACCTGCGGGGTGCTGGTCCGTCACCTGGTGCTGCCGGACGGCGTCGCGGCCCCCGAGAAGGTGATGCGCATGGTGGCCGCGATCTCGCCCGACATGTGGATGAACGTGCTCTCCCAGTACCGCCCTGTCCACCAAGCCCTTCGATTCCCCATCGTTGCTCGCACGGTCCGCGCCGACGAGGTCGGGTCCGCGGTCGACGCAGCACTCGCCGCCGGCTTGCGCAACCTGCTCGTCGACGGGTGTCGGCAAACGGCCAGCCGCGAGCCGGCCGTGGCCAGCCGCACCCCCGAAGCCTGTTAGAGTGCCGCGTCATGCGGCCCCCCGTTGAGCTCGGCGAGGCCACCGCGCCGTCGCTGCTGGACGGCGCCCTTGCGCTCGCGCTCGCAACCGGCGCGCCGCTGCGGCTGGTGGGGCCCCTCAACGGGGCGGACGCCGCGCTGGTCGTCGCCGCGGCGCGTATCGGCGACGGCGCCACGGTCGATGCCACCCGCGCCGCGCTCGGTCGCACCGGGCCCGTCGAGCTGACGCTGGGCCACGCCCGCCCGGGCGTACACGTGCTCGATCTGCGCGAAGACGGCGCCGTGTCGCGCGCCATCTGGGCGCTGGCGTGGCCGCTGGCGCTGCTCGGCAGGCCGAGCGAGCTGCGCCTGTCGGGGCCCAACCACTGCGAGGGGCAGGCGACGTTCCACGATCTGCGGCTGGGTTGGGTCCCTCTCGCGGCCCGGTTCGGCCTCAAGGTCTCACTCGAGCTGCCGCTGGCGGGGTTCGACGGAGAGAACGGCGAGGTGATCGCCTCTTTCGACCCCGCGCCCGCGCTCACGCCCCTGCAGCTGGTGCACCGCGGGATCCTGCGCCAGGTGAGCTTGGTGGCGGCGACCGCGCAGGGTCGGGACGACGATCCGCTGCGCGCCGCCCAGGCTGCGGCCCGCAAGCTGCGCGCCCACGGCGTGATCGCCGAGCCGGAGCGCGTCCCCCTGCCGCATCCGCAGGGCTCGCGGGGAGGCCGCTGGGCGCTCACCGCGGTGGCGGAGTTCGAGAACTCCGTCTTCACCGCCTCGGCGCTCGGCGCCCGGCGCGAGCGTCCGGCGCTCCTCGGTCCCCAGGCGACGCCGCCTCCCGAAGAGGCAGGCGAGCGCGTCGCGGAGCGGCTCGGACGGTTCCTCGCCGCCGGCGGCGCTCTGGAAGGTCGCATGGCGGAGCGGCTGCTGGTGCCGGCCATCCTCTGCGCCGCCGGGCTGGGCGCGCGCGCGGGCACCGCGCCGACCTGCCACTTCACCACCAGCAACGTCAGCGAAGGGCTGGTCTCGCTGGCCACGCTGGCCCGGCGCATGCTGCCGGTGAAGGCGGTGGTGGACGGCGCCGTGGGCGAGGAGGGCGTGGTGGTGGTGGCGCCGGCCGGATGATCGCGCTCCTCCTCGTCCTCTTCGCCGCCGCGCCGAGCTACGACCTGGTGGTCTCGGGTGGCCGCGTGATCGACGGCACCGGCGCCCCGTGGGTGCGCGCCGACGTGGGCATCCGCCGGGACCGCATCGCCGCGATCGGGGAGCTGTCGGCGGCGCAGGCGAAGAGGCGAATCGACGCGCGAGGCCTGGCCGTGGCGCCCGGCTTCATCGATCTGCTCGGCCAGAGCGAGCTGAGCGTGCTGATCGATCCGCGCGCCGAGTCGAAGATCCGGCAGGGCATCACCAGCGAGCTGACCGGCGAAGGCATCTCTCCCGCGCCCATGAACGACGCCTGGGTGCACGAGAAGGAAGACTGGCTGCGCAAGTACCGCCTGAAGGTGGACTGGACGGATCTGCGCGGCTACTTCCGCAGGTTGCGCAAGGCGCGGCCGGCGATCAACGTCGGCGTGATGGTGGGCGCGGCGCAGGTTCGAGGCGTCGTGCTCGGCTTCGGCGACGTGCAGCCCGACGCGCAGCAGCTCGCGCGGATGCAGCAGCTCGTCGAGGAAGCGATGGAGCAGGGGGCGCTCGGTCTCTCGACCGGTCTCATCTACCAGCCGGGCTCCTTCGCGAAGACGGACGAGCTGATCGCGCTCGCGCAGGTGGCCGCGAAGCACGGGGGCTTCTACGCGACCCACCTGCGCAGCGAGGGAGCCAGGATCTTCGAAGCGCTGGACGAGGCCTTCGCGATCGCCCGGGCCGCCTCGATCCCGGTGGAGATCTGGCACCTGAAGGTCGGTCGATCCCACTGGGGGCACATGCAGGAGGTGGTCGCGCGGATCGAGCGGGCCCGGGCGAACGGCATCGACGTGACCGCCGACGCCTACCCGTACGTCGCCTCCGCGAACGGGCTGCACGCCTCGCTGCCCGACTGGGTGAACGCGGGCGGGGTGGACGACCTGGTGGCGCGGCTGCGCGACCCGGCGCTGCGCGACCGGATCGCCCGCGAGACGGGGCGGGACCTCGACGCGGACGGCATCCTGCTCGTCTCGTGCGTCGATCCCGGACTGAAGAAGTTCATGGGCAAGAGCCTCTCGGGCGTGGCGCGGGAGCTGGATCTCTCGCCGGAGCTGGCTTTGATGCAGCTGGTTTTGCAGGACCGCGGAAAGGTGGGCGTCGCCCGGTTCACCATGAAGGAGGAGGACGTCCAGACCGCGCTGCGGCAGCCGTGGGTGGCGGTGGACACGGACTACGGCGCGCGGGCGGCGGACGGTCCCTTCGGCGGCGAAGGGGCGCATCCGCGCGCCTTCGGCACCATGGCGCGGATCCTGGGTCACTACGTGCGGGACGTGAAGCTGTTCACCCTGGAGGAGGCGGTCCGCAAGATCACCTCCTTGCCCGCCCGGCGGATGGGCGTCTGGGACCGCGGCGTCCTGCGGCCCGGCGCGTACGCCGACCTGGTGGTCTTCGACCCGGACCGCGTCGAGGATACCGCCACCTTCGAGCAGCCCCAGAGGTACCCGCCCGGCATCGAGACGGTGGTGGTCAACGGCCGGGTGGTGCTCCACCAGGGAAAGCGCACCGCGGAACGGCCCGGCAGGCCCCTCTTGCACGCGCCTTGACACTGCCGGGCGGGGCAAGCATCTACTCCGGCCCTTCCTTCTGGAGGACACCTTGGTCAGTTCCGACGCCATCCTCGCCGCCCTGCAAGGGGTGAAGGACCCCTCGACCGGCCGTACGCTGGGCGAGCTGGGGATGGTGAAGAACGTCGACATGCTGGAGGGGAACGCGGCGCGCGTGCGCCTGGAGCTGCCCACGCCCGCCTCGCCGCACAAGCCGCGCCTGGAGGAAGCAGTCCGGGCCGTGCTCTCGCCCCTGCAGCTCTCCCGCGTCGAGGTGGCCTTCACCGCGGACGTGCTCCGGGCGCCCGGACGCGGGGGCGCCGACCTGGTCCCGGGTGTGCGCAACGTCGTCCTGGTGGGCAGCGGCAAGGGCGGGGTGGGCAAGAGCACCGTCTCGGTGAACCTCGCGGTCGCGCTGGCGCAGCTCGGCTGCCGCGTGGGCCTGCTCGATGCCGACATCTACGGGCCCAGCATCCCCCTGATGATGGGGCTGTTCGGGGCGCGCCCGAGCTCTTCCGACGGCAAGAGCGTCGAGCCCCTCGCCGCGTACGGGGTGAAGGTCATCTCGATCGGCTTCTTCGTCGACCCGGAGCAGGCGATGATCTGGCGCGGCCCCATGCTGCACGGCGCGCTGGTGCAGCTCCTGCGGGACGTGCGCTGGGGCGACCTCGACTACTTGATCCTCGATCTGCCGCCCGGCACGGGCGACGTGCAGCTCACCATCGCCCAACAGGTTTCGGTCTCCGGCGCGGTGGTGGTGACCACTCCGCAGGACGTCGCCTTGTCCGACGCGATCAAGGCAAAGACGATGTTCGACAAGGTGAGCATCCCGGTGCTCGGGTTCGTCGAGAACATGAGCGGGTTCATCTGCCCGCACTGCCGGCAGGAGACGGACATCTTCTCGAAGGGCGGCGCCGAGGCGGCGGCGCGGAAGCTGGCGGTCCCGTTCCTCGGGCGGGTGCCGATCAACCTGGCGGTGCGCACGGGAGGCGACGAAGGACGGCCCGTCGTCGCCGACCACCCCGAGCTTTCCGAGTCGCAGGCGCTGGTGCGCATCGCCCAGAACGTCGCGGACCGGGTCGCGCTGGCAAACCTGCAAGCCGTGCCGAAGGGGCACAAGCCGCTGGTGCAGCTCGGCAAGCGGAACTGAGTGCTACTGCTGGGAGGGCGAAGAGTGAGAGAAGACGAGCCTCCCGACGAGCAGGCCAAGGGATTCGTGCCGGACATCGTGCGGCGGGCGGTGCTGACCGGCGTGGGCGCGCTGTTCATGACCGAAGAGGGCATCCGCAACCTGGTCGGCGAGATGAAGCTGCCCAAGGACGCGCTGGGTTTCCTCGTCGCGCAGGCGGACAAGACCCGCTCGGAGGTGACGCGCATCGTGACCCAGGAGGTCCGCCGGTTCCTGGAGAGCGAGACGCTCAGCCGCGAGATCTGGAAGCTCTTGACCAGCGTGACGCTGGAGGTGAACGCCACCGTGCAGCTCAAGCCCAGCGGCGAGCCGCACATCAAGGCCAGGATCAAGCAGCGCAAGAAGGACGAGAAGAAGGACGAGAAGGAGGACGAAGGAGCGTGATCGGGCCCCGGGGACGGGGTGGGCTGCTCCTGCGGCTCGGGTTCCTCGTCTTGCTGGGCGGCGGGCTGCTCCTCTGGTCCGAGCTGCGCCGGCCCCGCGACCTGGCGCTCGATCTGGACCTGACCTCCGCGTTGCCCGGGGAGATCGTCGAGGTGGACGTCACGGTCTTGCGGGACGGCCGGCCGCTGCTGCGATTCGACCAGAAGTACGGCACCGCCGGCGCGCCCGCCACGCTGCACCTGGCCTTGCGTGCCCGGCCCGGTCCCGTCGAGGTGGACGTGATGCTGATCGACGCCCGCGGCCATGCGCGGCGCACGCGGGCGACCGTGGAATTGCGCAAGGACACGGGCGCGGTCGTCAAGGTGTCATAGCTGTGCTGCCGCTGCCGCGCGGCTGCCCGGCCGTCCAACCTGACCTCGTGGATGCGGCTCCCGCCCGGTCATCTGTACCGAGCGCGCCATGTCTTCGTGCCAGCGCTGCTCGAACGCCTGCGCGAAGGCGGGGTCGTCCACCACCAGGCAGCCCTCTTCGAGCCACTGCATGGAGAGGAAGTCGAGGTTCATGGACCCGACCATCACCAGCCGGTCGTCGATGAGCATCGTCTTGGCGTGGATCATCGAGGGCTGGTACTCGTAAACCTTCACCCCGCTCCGAGCGAGCCTCGAGTAGAACCGGCGCTGGATGAGCCTCACGATCGGGTGGTCCAGATAGGGTCCTGGCAGGAGCAGCCTCACTTCCACCCCGTTCTCAGGGCGCGCGCACAACGCGCCGAGCACCTCCGGCGGCGGGACGAAGTACGCGTTGGCGATCCAGGCGCGCCGGGTGGCCGCCGCGAGCGCGATGTGCGTCACCCAGCGCGCGTGGGAAAGTCCCTTCACGTCCATGCTCGTCACGTAGCAGGCGCGCGCCTCGCCCGCCGGCCGGGCCCGATCGAACTCCGAGGCGGGGAGCATCCAGCCGCCCGTTTCGAGCCAGTGGGCCGCGAATGCCATCTGCATCTGCCGAACGACGGGCCCCTCGGCCTCGGCGTTCGAATCGCGCCAGCCGCGCGGCGAGAGCCCGTCCCCGTCCCATTCGGGTGCGATGCAGAAGCCACCGGTGAAGCCGACCCGTCCATCGATCACGACCAGCTTGCGGTGGTTGCGGCCGGTGAACGCGAACGGCCGTTCCGTGAGCGGCCGGAAGTAGTGGACTTCGCAGCCCGCCTCTCGCAGGCGCGCGTAGAGGTGCCGGTGGAATCCGCGGCTTCCCATCGGATCGACGAGGATGCGCACCGCCACGCCTTCGCGCGCACGCCGGCAGATGAGGTCGGCGAGGCGCTCGCCGGGCTGTCCAGGCTTCCAGATGTACATGTCGACGTGGATGCTGTGGCGCGCGGAACCGATGGCGTCCTCGATCGCCTTGAACACCTCGCCGTTGTCCCTCCAGGCGAGCCGGTTGCCAGGGACCATCGCCGTGGCGGTCGTCTGCAAGAGGGCGAGCGCGACGGAATCCACGCCGTCCGGCAGGCCGAGGCCCAACGAGCCCCACGGGCCATAGCGCAGCCGCTTGTCCCACGAGCGCCGTGCCAGCGCCCCGATCGCGGTTCCGACCGCGAGCCCCTTCCACAGCGCCTGGTCCATGAGGCGCAACGCTGTGCATCCCGCGACCGTTGCGCCAGCCGCCGCCCCATTCGGCGGCGCTGTGCTTCGAGTGGGGCGCCGTCAAATGCGAGGCGGGACCGGGGGAGGCGTGATCTCCGGCAGGTTCTTCACGTCGGCGAGCGGCAGCGTGAAGGAGAACGTCGAGCCTTTCCCCACCGTGCTCTGCACGCCCACCTCGCCGCCGTGCGCCTCGACGATCGACTTGACGATGTTCAGGCCCAGCCCGAGACCCGCCTCGCGTGCCGCCCGGCTCGTTTTCACGTCGCCCACCTGGTAGAGGCGGTCGAAGATCTTCTCCAGGTGCTCGGGCGCGATACCGGTGCCGTTGTCGTGGACCGAGACCAGCAGGAACCCCGGCTTCGGCTCGGCGGACACGACGATGCGGCCGCCGTCGCGCAGGTGGCGCTCCGCGTTCGCGATCAGGTTGGTGAGCACCTGCAGCACGCGCTCGCGGTCGCCCAGCACCGGCGGCGTGTTGCGCGCGACGCGTTGGCGCACGCTGATCCGCCGCTCGAGGAAGCGCGGAGCGAATCCGGCCACCGACTGGGCCACGGCTTCCTTGATGGAGAAGGGGTGCAGCGTCATCGTGTCGCGCGTCAGCTCGAAGCGCGAGAAGTCGAGCAGCTCCTCGATGAAGGCGCGCAGGCGCCTCCCTGAGTTGCGCGCGATCTGCAGGCACTGGCGCTGCCGGTCGGAGATGGGCCCCAGCTTGTCGCCGAGGAGCAGGTCCGTGTAGCCGAGGATGGTCACCAGCGGGGAGCGCAGCTCGTGGGAGACGTTGGCGAGGAAGTTGTCCTTGCGCCGATCGGCGTCGCGCAGCCGCTCGTTCGCGTCTCGCAGCGCGCGGGTGCGCTCCTCCACCGCGCGCTCGATGATCTGCGCCTGCTCGCGCACCTTCTCGCGCATGCGTGCCCGCTCCAGCGCGAGCGACGCTTGCAAGGAGAAGGCGCTCAGGGCCCCCAGGTCGGGCTCGCCATCGTGCTGCGGCCAGGCGATGAGGATCCCGAGCGCCGCGTCGGCGGCGCCGCGGAGAGGCAACGCGAGCACGTCGTGGGCGCCCAGCGCCTCGATCAGCTTCTCGCGGACGGGGCGCGGTGCGCGGCGTCCGAGCAGGGCGCGCAAGAGCGGGCCCGGCTGCACTTCGATGACGGGCTCCGGGGAAGAGACCAGCGAGGCGAGCATGGGCGAGCGCGCCGGATCCACCGACACCGCCCGCAGCTCGGTCATGCGCTTGAACCCGAGCAATTCCAGGGTCTTGGAGGCGGCCGGACCGCGGTGCGAGAGATGGGCGATCACCAGGCCTCGCGCCTCCGACAAGAGCAGCGCGCTTTCGAAGCCGAGCTTGCGCAGCTCCTCGCCGACGGTGCGCATGACCTCGGGCATCTCGGTCTCGCGCCGCAGCCGGGCCGCGCCGGCGGCCAGCATGGCCTGGTGCTGCCGGGCCGCGGCCAGGTCGCGCAGCGCCCGCAGCCGCTCGCGCTCCTGCCCGAGCTGAGCGGCCGCCTCGTGCCCGAGGCCGCGCAGGGCGCGCAAGAGCGACCGCCGGGGCTCGCGATCCATCCACAAGCGCAGCGCGCCGGCGCGCTCGCCCTCGAGGAGCAGCGGGACGTCCGCGCACCACAGCTCGACCGGGGCGATCTTCGACCCCACCTCCAGCGTCTCCGACACCTCGGCGGCGACACGCGACAGGCGGAGCGACTTCTCGTCGGTCGTTTCGATGACGGGGGCGCGGTCGGCCAGCTCGCGCAGCCGCTTCGCCGTCTGCTCGCGGCGCGCCTTTCCGGTGGCGAGAGTGCCGCCGAGCGCGGCGAGGCCGAGCTCCACACCGTCCTCGCCCAGGATGTCGCGGCGCACGCGCAGCTCGGCGAGCAGGGCGCCGCAGATCGCCGCCGCATCGTCGACGATGCCCTGGAAGACGCGCGGCTCCACGTTGCGAGCGTACAGGAGCGGACGGCGAGCGTGGAAGTGCCGACTCGGGGCGATTGACTCCCTGCGACCCGCGCCTACAGTGGACCAGGCGCTGTTCGCGCCGTGAAAAGCGTAGCGCCGCCCTGCCGGCGGCGACTTCTATCGAGGAGAGCGCTGCCGTGGACGTGAAGACGCTGGCGGTGGTCGGGGCAGGGCAGATGGGAGCGGGGATCGCGCAGGTTGCCGCGCAGAGCGGCGTCGCGGTGGTGCTCCTGGACGTGAACCCGGAGCTCGTGCAGAAGGCGCTGGCCGGGATCCGGTCCCAGCTCGAGCGCGCGGCCGGCAAGGGCAAGCTGAAGCCCGAGGAGGCGCAGGCGGCCGTCGCGCGGATCAAGGGGGCCTCCGCCGCCCAGGACGCGTCGCAGGCCGACTTCGCGGTCGAGGCGGTGACCGAGAACGAGGTGGTGAAGAAGAAGGTCTTCCAGGATCTTTCGCGCGCGCTGCGGCAGGACGCGATCCTGGCGACGAACACCTCGTCGATCCCGATCACCCGCATCGCGGCCAGCGTCGAGCGGCCGGAACGCGTGATCGGCATGCACTTCATGAACCCGGTGCCGGTGATGCAGCTGGTGGAGATCATCCGGGGAGCGCAGACCAGCGATGCGACCTACGCGGCGACTCGCGCGCTCGCCGAGAAGATGGGCAAGACCACCGTCCTGTCGAAGGACATGCCCGGGTTCATCGTCAACCGGATCCTCATCCCCATGCTCAACGAGGCCTGCTTCGCCCTGCAAGAGGGCCTCGCCTCCGCCGAGGACATCGACACCGCGATGAAGCTGGGCACCAACGTGCCGATGGGGCCGCTGGCGCTGGCGGACTTCATCGGCCTGGACACCTGCCTCTCCATCGCCGAGGTGCTGCACAAGGGGCTGGGCGACGACAAGTACCGGCCCGCTCCGCTGCTGCGCCAGTACGTGGACGCGGGCTGGCTGGGCCGCAAGACCAGGCGCGGCTTCTACTCCTACTGAGGTCCCCGATGGCTTACGAGAACATCCAGGTGTCGCGCGAAGGGCCGATCGCGACCATCACCGTGAACCGGCCGAAGGCGCTGAACGCGCTGAACAGCGCCACCCTGCGCGAGCTGCTGCAGGCCGTCCGGGAGTCGGCCGAGTCGAGCCGCGCCCTCATCCTGACCGGCGCGGGGGACAAGGCGTTCGTGGCCGGCGCCGACATCTCCGAGATGGCGCCGATGACGCCCTGGAGCGCGCGCGAGTTCAGCGAGCTCGGCCACGTGCTCACCGCCATGCTGGAGGACATTCCCTGCGCGACCATCGCGGCGGTGAACGGGTACGCGCTGGGCGGCGGGCTCGAGCTGGCGGTGGCCTGCGACATGATCTACGCCAGCGAGAACGCGAAGGTCGGGTTCCCCGAAGTCACGCTGGGGATCACCCCCGGCTTCGGAGGCACGCAGCGCCTGGTGCGCCTGGTGGGCAAGCTGCGCGCGAAGGAGATCATCTTCACCGGCGACATGGTGGACGCCAAGCAGGCCCTGGAGATCGGCCTGGTGAACGCGGTCCTCCCCCGCGCGGAGCTGATGGCGCATTGCCGGAAGGTGGCGGAGAAGATCGCCACCCGAGGCCCGCTCGCGGTCGCCCGGGCAAAGCGCCTGGTGGAGCGCGGCTACGACATCCCGCTCCGGGCGGCGAACCGCCAGGAGGCAGAGACGTTCGCGCTGCTCTTCGACACCCAGGATCGCGCCGAGGGCATGCGCGCGTTCCTGGAAAAGAGGCCCGCCAGGTTCGTCGGAAAGTGAAGTAGGGTGAGAGGCACCATGGACTTCTCCCTCACCGACGAGCAGCAGCGGCTGGTCGACACCGCGCGCAAGTTCAGCCGCGAGCGCATCATCCCGGTCGCGCAGAAGCTCGACGAGCACGGCACCTTCCCCAGCGAGATCTGCAAGGCAGGCTGGGAGCTCGGGCTGATGAACGCCGAGATCCCGACCGAGTACGGAGGCCTGGGACTCTCCTGCACCGACCACGTGCTGATGCTGGAGGAGATCAACTACGGCTGCGCGGGGATCGGGACCACGCTGGCCGGCAACAACCTCGCCGCCATGCCGCTCATCCTCGCCGGGACCGAGGAGCAGAAGAAGCGGTATCTCGGCGCGCTCACCGAGGCGCCCGTCTTCGCCGCCTACGCCTGCAGCGAGCCGGACGCGGGCTCGGATGTCGCCGGCATGCGCGCCAACGTGAGGAAGGTGGGCGACGAGTACGTGCTGAACGGCCAGAAGCGCTGGATCACCAACGGCGGCTACGCCAGCTGGTACACGACCTTCGCGCGCATCGGCGACCCGAAGGACCGGCACAAGGGCATCACTTGCTTCGCGCTGCCGCGGGACACGCCCGGGGTTTCCGTCGGCAAGAAGGAGGACAAGCTCGGGCAACGCGCCTCCAACACCACCGACGTGCTCTTCGACGACGTGAAGCTGACGCGCGCGAACCTGGTCGGCGCCGAGGGCGAGGGGTTCAAGATCGCGATGAAGACCTTCGACCGCTCCCGGCCGTGGATCGCCGCCGCCGCGACCGGCATCATGCGGCGCGCGCTCGACGAATGCCGGCGGTACGCGCTCGAGCGCAAGGCTTTTGGCCAGCCGATCGCGCAGTTCCAGGCGGTCCAGTTCATGCTGGCCGAGATGGCGATGAAGTACGAGGCCACCCGCCTGCTGATGCTCAAGGCCGCGTGGAGCATCGCGCAGGGGAAGCTCGACGCCATCGAGTCGAGCTACGCCAAGGCGTTCGGCGCCGACAGCGCGATGGCGGTGGCCACCGATGCTGTCCAGATCTTTGGCGGGTACGGCTACACCAAAGAGTACCCGGTGGAAAAGCTGATGCGGGACGCGAAGCTCCTGCAGATCTATGAAGGGACTTCGCAGATCCAGCGCATGGTGATCGCCCGGAACCTGCTCGCCCAGGCCGGGTGACGGCCGTTACCTCCGATTGCCGCAGTGCGGCATGCGGGATCGGACATCCGCCAGTTGACCGACCCCGTTTGGCGGAAGCGGGCGACCCGTGTACTATGCAAAATCTCACATTGTCCCCGCTGCACGCCTCTACTCCTCCATGCAGATCGATTTCACCGAAGAGCAGAAGCTGCTGCGCGACACCTGCCGCGATTTCGCGGACAAGGAGCTGCGGCCCAACGCGAAGCGGTGGGACCGCGAGCATCGCTATCCCGCCGACGCGGTGAAGAAGGCGGTCGAGCTCGGCCTCGCGGGGGTGGCGGTGCCGGCCGACCAGGGCGGCGCGGGCATGGACAACGTCGCCTACGCGCTCGCCATCGAGGAGATCTCCCGCGGCTGCGCGTCGGTGGGAGTGACGCTGAGCGTGAACAACTCGCTCTACTGCGACCCGGTGCTGAGGTACGGCACGGCCGAGCAGAAGGAGCGCTGGCTGAAGCCGTTCGCCAGCGGCGAGAAGATGGGCTGCTTCGGCCTCACCGAGCCGCAAGCAGGCAGCGACGCGGCGGAGCAGCGCACCACCGCCGTGCGGAAGCGGAGGGCGACGGCAACGCCTTTGCCCGGGCCGGAGCCGGTCACGGCGGAGGCATACGGTGACAAGTACGTCATCAACGGCACGAAAAACTGGATCACCAACGGCCCCATCGCCGACGCCATCGTCCTCTTCACCATGACCGACCTCTCGAAGGGGACCAAGGGCATCACCGCCTTCGTGGTCGACGCCAGCACGCCGGGGTTCCTGCGCCAGAAGACCGACGAGAAGCTCGGCATCTGCGCCAGTCCCTCCTGCACCATCTTCTTCGAGAACATCGAGGTCCCGGCCGCCCAGCGGCTGGGCGACGAGGGCGAAGGCTTCAAGATCGCCATGAGCACCCTCGACGGCGGGCGCATCGGCATCGCCGCCCAGGCCATCGGCATCGCCCGGGCCGCCTTCGAGGAAGCGCGCGACTACGCGAAGGTGCGCAAGACCTTCGACGTCCCCATCGCGCAG
>DASQBG010000152.1:0-23221 GCA_035635335.1 Myxococcales bacterium
AAGAGCTGGCCGGCGGCGCGGTAGATCTCCAGCGCCTTGAGCGGATCCTCGAGGCGGCGGTAGAGCACGCCGAGGTTGGCGAGCAGCAGCGCCTGCTCGCTGGGCGGGAGCGCCTCCGGCGATTTCTGCAACTCGCGGTAGAGATCCAGCGCCTGGTCGTAGCCACCGAGCCGCAGGAACAGTGCGGCGAGGTTGGTGAGGACGATCCGCCTGCGCCGGCCCTGCCAGGGCGCTCCGGCGGCCTGGTCGACGCGCTCGAGCGCGCTGCGGTAGGCGTGCAGCGCGTCGAGATACCTTGCCTGGGGGAAGTAGACCGCTGCCAGATTGTTCAGCCCGTCGACCTCCGCCTCCCGGTCCCCGGTCGCGCGCGCCAGCGCGAGCGCCTCTTCGAAGTGCCGGACCGCGGGCAGGTAATCGCCGCGGTAGAGCTCGGCGGTCCCGATGTTGTTGAGGGCGCGTCTCTCGCCCGATCGGTCCGCGAGCTTCCGGTACACCTCGGCCGCTTCGAGGGCCGCCGCCGCGGAGCGGTCGTACTCGCCCTGAGCCGTCGAAATCTGGCTCAGAGCGTTGAGGGCAGCCCCGAGGTCGGCCCGGTCGGAGCGCGCCCGGAGATCTGGCAGCAACGCTTCGAACGACTTCTGCGCCTCGCGCAGCGAGCCTTTCTGCTGCAGCTCGCGCGCCTCGGCGAGGCGCTCCTGCAAGCGGTCCTGCGCGCCGCCGGACGGCGAGGAAGGCTCGGCGAGGCAGAGCGAGGGCAAGATTGCGGCGAGAATCGCCATCCACGCGCCGCGCGGGCGCGCCAGGTGGCGGCGCACCGAGCTCAGGGGAATACGAGCGACGCGAGGACCGGCTCGACCGTCCCCGCGGTCTCGTCTCCGAGGAGCCCGAGCATCTGCACCGGCGAGCTGGACCGGACCGCCAGGAACCCGCCGGCAGGCATCGATTGGCCGGCGAAGAGCTCCGACAATTCGCGCGACGTCCGGGTCCTGGCGGGGAGCGTCACCGCGGCCGAGGCGATGGGCGTCCCGTCCTTGGATCGTAGCTCGACGGTGACGTCCGCAGGGGCCGCGGCGGGGTTCTGCAGGGCAAGCCCGAAGAACTGGCCTGCCCCCGGGGACGCCGTGAAGAAAGCGCCGGTGAATGTCTGGGGAGAGAAGAGCGGGTCCGTGTCCGCGAGCAGGGCCCGCGCGCTGCGGCCGAGCCAGGCCGCGCGCAGGTAGGCATGGTAGCTGGCGCGGGAGAGGTCGGGGTTCTTGACCCTCACTCGCCGTCCATACATGTCCGCGGAAATGCCGATGGTCGCGTCCACTTCCGTGTCGCTCACGACCGCGGCGGAGGCCAAGGGCACGCCGTCGATCTCGACGATGGCCCCGGGCTGGAAGCCCATGCCCCGCACCACGACGGTGGAGCCGGCGGGGAGCAGCCCCGCGCCGGGGATGACGTCGTCGATCGAGACGGTGCCGGCGACCTGGAAGGTCCCGTTCCTGACCTGTTGCGGGTAGGGAAGACCTGAGGGGTCGAGCCAGAACGAGGCTGCAGGATCGAGCACCAGGCTCGCCTGCGCGCCCGGCAAGGCGTCCGCACGGACCCCCATGGTGACGGTAAGGATGGGCGCGGCGGTGCTCGTGCCGAAGGCGCTACTCGGGGAGACGGTGCGAACCCTCAACCTGTTGCCGCTGACCACGGCCGTGCCGGCCGCGTCGCTCTGGGCCCCGGCCGGGCCGTAGAGGGCGACGCCCATCAGGGGACCGAGCACTACCGTGTCGAGCACGATTGCCGCCGAGCCGGTGGCGATCGGTATGGGTTCGGTGACCTCCACCGCGAGCTGCATCGTCCCACCGGGCGGAGCGCTCGCGTTGAGAATCTTCAACGAGACACCCGCGAAGGGGTCAGCGTGGCCCGACCGCCCCGCGGTGAGGAGAAGGCCCGTCACGAGGAAGACGGCCAGCATGCGGAACCATTCCGTGCTTTGCCACGCTGGCGATCGAACGTTCCCGTGCGCCATGGGATGCCCCTTTCGATTCGACTCAGTCCTTGGGAGGTGCCGTCCGCAACCGGAAGCGCTGGATCTCGGAGGCGGCGACCGTCTGGCCGCCGGCATCCTTCGCCAGAACTTGCCACAGAAAAGGCTTGCCGGGGACGACCCGCACCCGGACGACCGCGGGCAGCGCGATCTTCGGGTCCCGCGACTCCCCGCTCCACACCGGCGTGCGGTCGACCTCCATCACCTGCACGGAGTACGACGCAGCCCCTGGCGCGGGCTCCCAGCGCAGCTCCTTCGGGACGGCGTCCACGTCGCCGGCCGGCCCCTTCACCGCGATCGCGTCCGACCGGAAGCCCGACGGGCCGGCGGTCGCGTCCGCGGGCAGCTCGGGCGGCGCCGCGTCGCGGCCGGGAATGTTCAGGACCACGAGAAGCGCCGCGGCGGCGATGGCCAGACCGCCGGCCAGCGTTCGCGGGACGAGGAACCGGCGCCACCGGGGCGCAGGACGCCCGGGAGCGGCGCCCCGGGGCGGCAGGAGATCTCCGCGGGCGAGCCGCGCGACGTCGTGCGGCAGGCGCTCGAGGATCCAGCTCGCGTCTTTCTCGTCGCCCGGCCGCACGGCGCCGGACTCGAACTGCTTCAGCAGGGCCAGCTCGGTGCGGCAGCGCAGGCAACCGGCGACGTGCTCGGCCGCGCGCGCGTCGGCGGCTCCCGAGCGGTCGGCGTCGCAAAGCCTGCTCAGCTGCTCGATGCTCACGCAACCGCGGGAGGGCGCCAGCGCCGCCCGGAGCATCTCCACATCGGTGGGATCGACGTCGACCATCACGGCAGCCTCCCTTCACGCATCGAAGACGTCCCCGCGCGCCTTCCACAGCCGCGCGGCCCGCCTGAGCTTCCGGCGTGCGCTCACGATGTACGCCTTCGCGCCGCTTCGGTTCGGGAGGCCGAGCAGTCGGGTGATCGCGTTCAGGGGAATCTCGTCTCCGTAATGGAGCGTGAAGACCTTCTTCTCGGTGTCGTCGAGCGCCTGGTCGAGGAGGTCGTGCACCAGGCGGGACCACGCCTCGCGCTGCAGCGCCTGGTCCGGCTGGGGCCCGGTGCGGTCGGGCAGCTGGTCGAGCTCCTCCTCTCCGGCGGTTGTGGGCCGCCGAGACCGCGCCTTGAGGTAGTTCATGCACTCGCTCCTCGTGATTGCATACAGCCACGTGGAAAGTTTCGATTGCCCCCGGAAGGACTCCAGGTGCCGGCAGGCCTTGGCGAAGATCGCTTGCGCCAGGTCGTAGGCCTCCTCCCGGTCACCAGTGAATCGCAAGCACCAGCCGACTACCTTCGGGTACTGGCGCCGGAACAGCTCCTGGACCCAGACCGCAGCCTGCTCCCGGCTCCCGGCGGCCAGGTAGTTGGCGAACAGCTCGGTATCGGACAGCGCGTCCAGGCGGCTCTCCACTTGGCATCGGCCCGCGGCGGGCAGTTCCGCCGCGGGGCTCCGCCGAGGAACGAGACACCAGGATGGCAGCGGGCGGAACACTTTTTTTTCGCGGAAGCGGGGGCCCGGTGCGCGGCGGGGGGAGCCACGCGCACCGGGCACCCCGGCGGAGCCGCCTTCGGACTACGGGTGCGGGTCCTCGGGCACGCACTGCAGGCTGGCGAGGTCGCACTTGAAGTCCTTCGGGCAGCCGCCGCACGGGTCGTCGGCGCCGTTTCTCGGCTGCCCGAGCTGCAGCAGCATGCCGAGCGCCACCAGCGAGACGAATCCGATGATCGCCTTCTTCATTGATTCCTCCAGGGGGATGGAAGTGCGCCTTGAGCGGGCCGCGCTTTCGCGCTGTCCGCTCCAGCTGAGACAACGGCACGGGCCTGGTGGAACAACGAGACGCCGGCGCGCGCCGTCCCGGCAGGGGCGATCGATTCCAAACATGCGCCGTCAGCGAAGCGCGAAGGTGGCGAAGAGGTCGACCTCGGACGAGAGGTGCAGGTCGTCGAATCGCCAGAGGAGGAGCTTCTCGCGCAGGCAGCCGGACAGGTCCGGCGGAAGCGGCTCGGGACCGCCGAGCTGCACCGAGCGCACCTCCCCCGACGCGGGAACGCGCAGCCGGACAGGGATCTGGCTGGGGGCACCAGCGGGGACGGCGCAAGCACGGAGATCGGCGGCCCGCGCGAGGACGGCGGCGCGGACGCGCCCTTCGTCGATGCCAGCCGGAGCCGGCGGTGCTGCGGGCGCCGGCCGGCGGACGGGAACCTTGCGCGCCGGGCGCGAGACGGCCTGGGGTGCCGCGGGGGCGGGCGCCGGCGGAGGAGGAGCGTCGCGCGGTGGCGGGGCTGACGGCCAGAGGAGCCAGCCCAGCAGCGCGAGCAGTAGTACGGCAGCGGCCGCGGCACCTGTCCTTCCCCGTTTCCGGCGCGGCGCTGGACCGGATCGCGCCGCGGCCAGGCGGCGGGCAGGCGGCGACCGGCGCGCGGCGGGAATCGTCCGGCGGCGCGCCGGCACGCGCGCTGCGGGCGACCGCCTCACGGCTGACCGATCAGCAGTTGCGACCACGCGTTCGCGAAGCCGCCGAGCTGCGCGGGCGCATCGGATCCGAACGCCCGGCACAGGTCGAAACGGGTGGCGAGGTCCGGCTGGGACTGGTCCAACCATGCGGCGAGCGGGTCGTAGTAGGTGACGCTGGAAGGCTCGAGAGCGTCGAGCGTCTCCACCGGGAAACCCGGCACGGCGAGGCAGCTGGCCTGCATGGTCGCCGTCGTCCCCGTCTCCGGCGTGGCGAAGAAGCCGAAGCGGAACTGGGCCCGGTGCAGGACGGTGCCGTTGAACGACGCCCAGCAGGCCGTCTCGGTGGCGAGCTGGACCGGATCTCCGCAGCTCGCCAGCGACGCCGGCCGGGCGCCGTGATCGACGAGGGCGACCAGCAGCGCCCCGGGCCGGACGGCGAAGGGCGCGTTCACTCCGAGGGACGAGAGCTGACGTCCGACCTGGAGGAGCGCGGAGGTCGCGCAACCGGCGGGCGCGGGGTTGTCGAGGGCGGCGCGGCCGCGCAGCGCGGCTGCGATGGTCGTGAGGGACGCCGTCCTCGCATCGGTCGCCGCCCAGATCAGGTCGCCGCCGTAGAGCGAGAGCAGGGCGATCCCGCGGGGAGACAGGCCGGCGCCGCGAAGCGCCGCGGTGGTCCGCTGGATGAGCGTCTGGATCGAGTCCGCCAGGTTGGCGGTGCCCCGGTCGATGCGCACCAGCCAGATCTGGCCGGTCCCTCCCTCCTGGCCGATCCCGCTGCCGGGGAACCCGCCATGGCCGCCCGGGTCGACGCTCGTTCCGGGGCCGCAGGCGCTGGGCGGAGGAGGCGGCGGTGGAAACGGGATCGGTGGACCGCCAGGGGGGGGACCGCCGACAGGCGGAGGCGGCGGCGGAGGAGGAGGTGGCGGTGGAGGGATGCTCGCGGCGCGCGGATCCTCCGGCGGAAGACAACCCCAAGCGAATGCCAGACAGAGGGCACAGAGGAAGGTGCGCATGGTTCACTCCGCCGCGAGCCGGGCGCGCTCGGCTGCGCCGTTCGACCATCGCCGGATCTCCGCGGACGGGATGTTCCTCCGCGAAGTCTCGTCGCGCAGCCGCGCCAGGATCTCCCGCCGGGCGTCGAGGAACTCCGAGGTCGCCGAGGGGCCGCGCAGCTGCAGCTCCTCCTCCAGCTCGCGCCGCAGCCGGGCCGGGCAGGCGGCGAGGACGTGCTCGCGCAGCTTGGGATCCGCTCCAGCGAGGTACGCGACCACGCGCGCCGGATCGACGCGCAGGAGCACCGAAGC
Organism: Myxococcales bacterium; assembly: GCA_035635335.1. Lineage (GTDB taxonomy): Bacteria > Myxococcota > Myxococcia > Myxococcales > 40CM-4-68-19 > VBKO01. Next base: position 5,780 of record DASQBG010000152.1, read on the forward strand.
GAGCACGTCGGCGGGAACCCCGCCCAGCGCCGATTCGGTGACCAGGGCGCGGGCGGACCTGCCGTCCCCCTCGCGCCGCAGCCGCTCCAGCAGGACGTCCTGCTCGTCGCGCGCGAGCGAGTCGAGAAGGTCGCTCATCGCGCCCTCCGCCTGCCGCGGGCCGCCGCCCATCCGGTCCAGCCGCTCGCGCAGCTCGTCGGCCGCGGCGAGCGCGTAGGACGCGGGCAATTCGGGTCGCCGGGCCCAGGAAAGCGCCAGCTCGCGCCGCTGCTCGCTGGACAGCTCCTGCAAGGCCGGCGTGCGGAGCCTCGACGGCGCGAACCGGACCACTGCGTCGAGCGCGCCTGGCGAGAGGTCCCGGCAAGCGGCGGCGAAGGCGTCGGGCCGCACTCCTTCGAGGAACGCGAACGCGCCGTCGGCGTTCTCGGTCGCGCGGGCGAGCCGCGCGCCGATCAACCTGCCCTCCAGCTCGGCCAGCGCGGACGGATCGGGGGCCACGCGCCCCACCTGCGCGGCGACGGCCGAGATGGCTTGCGCGATGGCGCCGTCCGTCCCGAGGTCCTGGAGCAGGAACTCACCCAGCTCGCGCACCCAGCGTGCCACCAGGTCGATCTCGCCGCGGGTCAGCGCCTCGCGGACCACCGCGTTGCGCACCGCGCGCTCGTCGGCGAGCGCCTTTTCCAGCTTCCGCCGGCGCGACTCGGAGAAGGCAGCGGGCGGGGCCGCTGCCGCGGCCTCCGGCGGCGGGGCGGGCTCGAGCTCGTACTCCGGCTCCCGCGGGCGGCGCGTGGCGAGGTACAGCAACCCGCCGAGCAAGAGCGCCACGACGGCGAGGAGGGCCGCGGCGGCGAGAGCGGGCGCCTCCTCGAGAAGTCGGTCGCGCACGGCGAGGGGCTTCGCCTCGGGCGGTGCCGCAGGGGCGGGCGGTACCGCTTGCGGGGCGGGCGGCGGGGCCTCGAGGTGCGGAGGGTTGCGCACCGGGAACGGCACCGCCTGGACGGCGACCTGGGCCGGAGCTCCCAGGCCACGCAACCGCTGGGCCACGAGGTCGCGCACCTTGCCGCGGAAGGCCGGCGGCAGCTTGGCGTCGAGCAGCACCGTCGCGCTCGCGCCCTTGAGGACGGGGGCCTTGAGGTCGCCCGGCGCATCGAAGCCGGGATCCGCCGTTCCCACCGCCTGCTCCTCGACGCGCGCCTGGAGCGAAAGCAGCACGCACTGTTCGGGGCAGAGCGAGCGGAAGAGATCGGTCAACTCGGCGCGCGCCTTGTCCTCTGCGTCGCGCTGCAACCGCGAAGCGGGCGTGAGCCCCACCGCCGCTGCCAGAAGAAGAATGAGCATGGCTACTCCACCCGGACGACGACCCGCCGGTTGGCGAGTCGCCGCTCCTCGATCGTCCCTTGCACGTCGCGCGGCCGCGTGTCGGCGAATGCGCGCGCGGACAGCCGTTCGCGCGGGATGCCGCCCGCCTGCAGCGCCGCGAGCACGTTGATCGCGCGCTGGGAGGACAGCTCCCAGTTGGAATGGAAATGCGGGGTGCGGATCGGCACGTCGTCGGTGTGTCCCTCGACCAGCACCGGACGTCCGGGCAAGGACTGCAGCAGCCGCGCCACCTCGGCCATGGCCCGCCGGCCCTCCGGCCGCACGTCCGCGGAGCCGGAATCGAACAGCAGCGCATCCTTGAACTCGATGCCGAGACCTTCCGCGTCGTCGCGGGCGGTCACCCGGTCGCGCAGCTCGGGGCTTTTCGCTACCAGGTCTTCCACGCGTTCGCGCAGCTGCTGCAGCGGGGCCGACTTGCTGCCGGAGATGGAGGCCGCGATGCGCTCGAAGGTCGCCTGCCGCATCGGCACCGCGGCGATGATGAGGATGAAGAACCCGACCAGCAGGCTGAGCAGGTCGGCGTAGCTGATCAGCCAGAGCTCGTCCTGCTGCGGCTCGGCGGGGGCGTTGAGGTCGTCCATGGCCTAGCCCACCGCTCCGCCAGGCTCGATCCGCAGCGCCGCGTCCGCGGTGGGGGCCCCGAACAGGTTGCGCACGTCGGCGATCGGCTTCCCCTCGGCGAGCAGGGCCAGGCCGCGGGTGAGCAAGCGGGCGTCCTCGGAGGAGGCCAGGGACTGCGCATGCACCATCCGCGCGAGCGGCTGGTAGAGGCCGTTCGCCAGCACCAGTCCGTACAAGGTGCAGAGCAACGCCAGCGCCATCGACGGGCCCAGCTGGGTGAAGTTGGAGAGGTCGCGCAAGAGGCCGATCAGCCCCAGCGTGGTCCCCACCAGACCCATCGCGGGGGCCACTCGCGCGAGCGAGGTGAGCACGTCCTCGCTCCGCTTGAACGACGACGAGAGGCAGTACGCGGCGGCGCTGGCGGTGCGCTCGATCTCGCCCGCCGCATATTGCCGGACGACCAGCGGGGCCAGCTGGCGGAACAGCGGGTGCTCCGATCCGTCCGCCGTGGCCAGCGCCTCGGCCGGACGGCCCCGCCGGTAGTCGGCGGCGAATCGGGAGAGGTCCTCGTACAGGTCGGCGCGGGCGCGGGAAGGCGAGCGCCGCACGGCCCGGATGACCGCCCGCACCGTCTCCCAGAGCTCCTCGGGCCGGTACGAGGTGAGCGCGACGAACGGGGGTGAGAGAAGGAGGAGCAGGAGGGCGGGACGGTGCAGGAAGCCGCCGAACGTGTGCGCTCCATCCATGGAGACGGTCGCGGCCAGCACCGCCGCGAGGCCCAGGAGCCCGATGACGACGTGCATGGCTATTCCTCCTTCAGCGTCCGCAGCGCTTCGGCCACGGCCGGATCCTCGGGTTCGAGCGCGAGCGCCTTCTGCCACGACTCGCGCGCGAGCTGCGCCTTGCCCAGCTTCAGGTAGACGGAGCCCTTCATCGCCAGCAGGCGGGAGTCCTTCGGGTGCGAGGCCTCGAGATCGACGAGCTCCACCAGGGCCAGCTCGTACCGGCGGGAGGCGTACATCTCGCGCACCTTGGCGAGCGTCGCGAGGTAGCTCTTGCGGAGCCCCTTGGTCGCGGCGCCCGCGCTCGCCGCGGCGGGCCCTTTCGCGACGCCGTCCGACTTGGCACCCGCGGCCGGGTTCGCCTCCGGGTCCGCCGCGCCGGCAAGCAGCTCGGCATCGGCCGCGGTCGGTGACTCGAGCGGCCCTGCGAGCGGGATGCGCATCTCGTAACCGCCGGCGGACTCGGGGAGCTCCAATTCCCAGACGCGGTTGTGCTCGGCGAGTCGCAAAACGTACCGGCCGTCGCGCGCACGGGTGGCGGATGCAGGCTGGAGCGCGCCCTGCAGCGACGGAGCGGGCGGCTTGTTCTCCGGCCGCGGCAGCGGCTGCGCTTCCCTGCGCATCCCGTCGGGGACCACCATCCGTTTCGGCTGCACCGCCGCGCAGCCGCACAAGAGCATGAGGCCCCAGCATCTGTTCATGGCCATGTGAACCCCACCCCGAATTGCGGAGACAGCTCGCCGTATTTCGGTCCGTCCTTGCGCACCTGGAACGGCACGATGTAGTCGATCATCCCGAAGACGCTGACGCGGACCGCCGGTTTCCAGCGGATGCCAGCGCCGCCGTAGAGGCTGGTGGCGCCCGGGGTGAGCACCCCGCCCCCGTGGGCCACCAGGCGCACGTCGCTGGCGAACAGCTGGGACGGGCTGACGCGCAGCCGCACCACCCCACCGAACAGGCCGGCGGAGAAGATGGCGGTGTTCGCGTACCCACCCGCTTCGATGCCAGCCTCGCCCACTCCGTCGTCGCCGAACTGCTCGGTGAGCGCGTACCGTCCGACCGCGCCCCAGGCGACCGAGCCGCCCGTCTGCAGGCCCATGACGCCGAGATCCAGGGTCTGGTTGAAGCGAGGCCTCTGATCGATGCGGTCCTGCAACTCCTTGAGGCGGCTGGCCCGGGACTGGGTGCGGTCCACTCCGCGGTAGAGGAGGGCCGTCTCGGGATTCATCCGGTATTGCTCGGCGAAGGCGATGGACGAGTCGTCCGCGCGGACCAGCTCCACGTCCATCGCCAGGGTGCTGGGCTCGTCGAGCAGCGTGAGCGCCACCGTGAGGAGCGTGCGAGCCGCGTACTTCTGCGCCACCGCGGTCATCTCCTCCTTGCGGTTCACGCCCCGGCTCACCACCCAGGCGCCGCTCTCGAGACGGCCGCGCGTCGCCCAGCATTCGGCGCAACGCACGAGCGCCACCTCGGTGGCCCGGGCGACCGCCGCCGCCAGACGGGCCTCGAGCACGGTGGCGAAGTCGGGGTTCAGGTTGTCGGACAGGCGCACGCGCTCGAGAAGGATCGGGCCGACGCGGGCGGGGCCCAGGCGCGCCACGTCGGCCGCCAGCTGGTCCAGCATTTCGTCCAGCACGTCGTTGGCGTCGATGAGCGTCGCGTTCGGCGCCAGGTACTTGTCGGTGGCGGCGCCGGGCAGCTCGGGACGCTTGCGGGCCACGATCTCGGAACCTTCGGGCAGGTCCGGGGGCGACTGCGCCGGCTTGGGCGGCGCCGGCCGGGCAGGCTGCGCCGCGTTCGAAGCGTCGGATCCGGCCCGCGAGCCGTCCCCCGAAAGCCCCTGGGAGACCACCTGCGCGAAGAGCGAGGTGGCGAGGATCGGCACGAGCGTCATGGCGAGCGACCTCCGGCGAGCGCCTCCTGCGCGGGGAACCAGTCGCGCAGGCCGCCTTCGCCGTCCGGGATGGCGAGCAAGGATCTCGGCTCGGGCCAGCTCACCTCGATCGGCGGCAGGTCCGGAACGGGCAACGGAGCGGGGATTCGCACTACGCCGGCCGAGGCAGCGTTCTGCGTCCGGAGCGCCGCGGCGGCCGCCGACAGGTCGCGCGCGGCGGTCCCGCCGATCCGTTCGGCGAGAGACTGGAGCTCGGCGGCGGCCTCGAGCCGCAGCGCCGGAGCGCCGGGAGCCAGCGAGGCGAGCGCGCCGGCCAGCTCGACCGCGGCGCGTCCGCGCGCCAGCCGCTGGGCGGCTCCACGGCCCCCTTCGCTGGCGAGCCGGTCGACCGACGCGCGGAACTCGGTAGCGCTGCCGGCGGCGAAGGCCAGCTCGGCTTCCACGAGCCGCGCGCGTGCTCCGGAGCGCGGGAGCGCCGCGGCGGCGGAGCGCGCGGCCTCGAGCGCTCCGGCGAACAGCGCCCGCTGCGCCAGCCTGGCGAACGCATCCGCGGGGTCGGGCCACAACGCCCGCACCAGCTCGATTCCAGCGGGGTCCAGCGGACGCCCGGCGATCGACTCCAGGGCCAGCTCGCGGGCGAGATCGCTACGCGCGTCCCGCGGGATGGCAGCCAGCGCCTCGTCGCGCCGGGACAGCTCGATCAGCGCGCGCGCCCGAAGCAGCCGGAGGTGCTCCAAAAGAGCGCGATCCGGGCCCTCGGCTCCCCCGGTCAGCTCCGGGATCTCCGCCCAGCGCCCCTGCCGGGCGAGGTGGTCGGCTGCCAGCGCACGCGCCGGGAGGGACTGCGGCCCGGACCAGACGCGGGCGAGCGCGACGGCTGCCTCCGGACCGTCCGCTCCCAGCCGGATGCGCAGCAGGGCGGCCCAGTGTCCGAGCTGGCCGAGGGCGGCCGGATCGATGCCGCGGGCCTGGTCGGCCGCCGCGGTCTTCTCTCCGCGGGCCAGCAGGCGCGACGCCCGGTGGTACGCGAACCGCGAGGCCGCCTCGGCGTGTCCGGCCGCCCGCAGCGACTCCACCAGCCGCGAGTCGTCTTGCTGGGGCGGCATCCGCACCGGCTTGTCGCATTGCCACACGGGCGGGTCGATCAGCCGGACCTCGCCGGTCCAGACCTCCTCCTCGTCGGGCCAGGTGAGCGCATCGGCGAGCACGGGATTGCCCGGATCGCGGCGGAAGAAGTCCTTCCGGAGCACGTCCCGCCACAGCGTGTCCGATGCGGCCGCTCGCTTCGCGAGCCGCGCCCGCCGGCCCGCTTCGATCCGGACCAGGAGCCGCAGCGCGTCCGGCCTCTCGAGCTGAGGCAGGGGTTCGCAGTCGCAAAGGCGGAGGAGGTCCTCGAAGAGCCCGGCTTCCGCGGCGCCGGGGTGGTCGGCCAGCTCCCGCGCAAGCGCGCCGAGATCGCGGTCCCAGAAGGCGCCCGCGAACGTCGCAACGGCCAGGGTGGCGGCCAGCGCGATCACAGCTCGGCCCCCGCGGAGAGCACGGGCAAGAACCCCAGCGCCGCGCCACTGCGCTGGCGCTGCTCGAACGAGAGCAACAAGCCCACGTCGAGCTGGAGGAACACCCACCGGTTGAGCCGGGCGAGGAGGCCGGCGGAGACGCAGGCGGCGGGCGCGAAGCCGCGGTCGGTGAAGAGGCCGCCACCGTGCAGCGAGCCCTGCAGGTCGAAGTGCAATGCCTCTCCGGCGAGCGCGACCTTTCCGTAGGTGAGCGACTGGCGCCAGCCGGCGAGCGCAAGCGCTTCCGGCTTTCGCGCATCGGGGACGAACCCGGTCGTCGCCGAGATGCGCTGGGCCGAGTCGCTCAGCGAGGAGAAGAACCAGAGCACGCGCGCCTCGGCGCCGCCGCTCTCCGTCGGGTAGTACGACCCGGAGAACGACAAGCCCGGGTTGACCCAGTAGTCGCCCCGCTCCAGCCAGGCCCCGCCGAAGGAGGTGAAGAAATGCCCTCGCTTCAGGAAGAGCCGCGGCTCGACGCGGACGCCTTCGGCGTGCGCCCCCAGGGCACAGAGCAGGAGCAGGGCAGCGGATCTCATGGCTGTCCCCGCGGCAGCATGCAGCCTGTCCGCGTCAGCCAGCGGACCGGGTCGTCGCCGTAGTAGCGGTCGCAATGGTCGAGGCATCCCTCGACCTCGAGGCCGGCGTGACGTGGCTGGAATTGCCCGCGCGGGACGGCGATCCGCGCCGGGAGCGCGACGCGGTACTGCGGCGGATGCTCGGCGTCGACGGCCACGGGGGTGCCGTCGGCGGCGAACCCCACCGGTTGGACGCCCTCGTCGATTGCGCAGACCTTGAACACGCGGACGCCCGCCGGTCCGCCGTCGAAGAGCGCGAGCGGAGGAGTCACCAGCGCGGCATCGCTGGTGAAGGGAAGCTCGTCGGCTGCAATCTGCGAGATCTGCCGCGAAATGGCCGGGTCGCCGGCGTACGTCCAGGACAAGGTGCGATCCGCCCTGACCCCGCCGATGGACGCGGGAAGCAGCGTCCAGACGCGCGGCTCGAGCGCGCCGCGAGCGACGGCGAGCCGGCGGGCCGCGTCGAGCGCGGAGGCGATCGGGCCGGGGACCGCCAGCAGCACGTTGTTGGCGTAGACGAGCACCGGGCGCACCGGGCGGCCGGGGAAGGCGGCGTCCGCCGCGCGGAGCGCGGCGTCGATGGCGGCGGGATCGATCGACCGCGTGTTCGGCTGGGTACAAGGAGAGACCTGCAAAGCCGGCAGCTCCAGCGCGGCCGGGACGGAAGGCGGAAGCGCCGCCCGCATGGACGCGTTGAGCCAGGCCAGCGTCGCGGCGCAATCCTCGTCGTGCTCGAGGAACAGGTCGGCGACCACGAGCCACGCCGCGGGTTCGGCCGTGGCGGAGCCCCGGTAGTCAATCCTCGCGCGGAGCAGCCGCGGCGGATTGGGCTCGATGAAGTCGGCCCCGCAGGCGCAAACCAGCGCCCCGGCCGCGGCGGCGATTCTCCGGACCACGCGCTTCCCTCCGGCGCGAAACGGTTAGGGGACGCGGCTGGCGCGCGACAGGCCACACGCATCCTGCCTGTCGGGCGCACGACAGCCCTGGCGATGGTTTTTGTGCACAAACGAGCGAATGGCTGTCCGGCAGGACGTTGGGGAGTCGCCCCGTTGACAACCCCTGCCGATGCCTTACCCGAGCGATCGCGCTGCAGGAGGGCTGTCGTGGCAACGGTTCTCGTCGTCGACGATGACGCGGACGTCTTGGACGCCGTGGCGGAGGTGCTCCTCCAGGAGGGATTCGACGTGCGGCGGGCGCGGGGAGGCGCCGCTGCTCTCGATGTCCTTCGAAGGGAGGGCACGCCGGGCGTGGTGCTCCTCGACGTCCGCATGGACCGGGTGGACGGCACCAGCGTCTCCGGCTGGATGCGGGCCAATCCAGCCCTCCGGAACGTACCGGTCATCTTCATGACCGGCGACCGCCGTTTTCGTCCGGGAGACGGCGCCCGCGTGCTGGAGAAACCGTTCGACCTCGCCGACTTGCTCGAGGCCCTGCGGCAGGCGCTGGGAGCGCGCTGATCGACCGCGGCGCGGCTACTCCGGCCCGCCGTGCGGTGATAGAAGCCGGTGCGACGGAGGCCCTCCGATGGCGAGGAACGCTGGCGGCGGGAAGCACAAGCCGCGCAAGGGGCCGCCCGACGGGGGAGAGCTGGAGGAGATCCTCGGGAAGGTCCGCGATGCGCGGAACTTCGATTTTCGCGACTACAAGCGAGGCACGCTGCTGCGGAGGATCCAACGCCGCATGGAGGACCGCGGCAAGCGCACCCTGCGCGAGTACAGCGCGCTTCTCGACCGCGAGCCCGCCGAGTTCGACGCCCTGGTCGGCTCGATGCTCATCAAGGTGACCTCGTTCTTCCGCGACCCGGAAAGCTGGGAAAAACTGTCCGCCGAGGTCATTCCGCGGATGCTCTCGGAGAAGCGGTCCGGCGAAGAGGTCCGCGTCTGGTGCGCCGGCTGCGCCACCGGAGAGGAGGCGTTCTCCGCGGCGATGGTGCTGGCCGAGGCGATGGGTCCGTCGTTCGGGAACCAGGAGATCAAGATCTTCGGCACCGACGTCGACGAGAAAGCGATCGCCCATGCGCGCAAGGGCCAGTACACGCGCGACCAGGTCGAGTCGGTGCCGAAGAAGGTCCTCTCGGAGTGGTTCGTCGAGGAGGGCGACGGGTACGCGGTCCGCAAGGAGCTGCGCCGGACGGTGGTCTTCGGGATCAACAACCTGGTCAGCGACGCGCCCATCTCGCGCCTGGACCTGCTCATCTGCCGCAACGTCTTCATCTACCTGGACACGCCCTTGCAGAAGCGCGTCCTATCGCGCTTCCACTACGCGCTGCGCCGGCACGGGATCCTGATGCTGGGGAAGTCCGAGATGATCCCGTTCGCGGCCCGCATCTACGAGCCCATGGATCTGTCCCTGCGCGTCTACCGCAAGGACGGGCGGCGCGACGCGGCCGTCTCGCAGGAGCGGCTGATGGGGCTGCTCGAGCAGGAGAGCGTCACCCGCGAGGCCGAGGCAGGCCGCGAGCAGGCGGGGAGCATCGATCAGTTCCATCGCGACGTGCTGCAGTCGCTCGGGCTGCCGGTGGTCGCGACCACCCTGGACGGGAGCGTGATGCTCTGGAACGCCGCGGCCGCGCAGCTCTGGAACCGGGCGGAGAGCGAGGCGACGGGCAAGAAGCTCGCCTCGTTGAACCTCGCCGGCCTTCCCGGCGAGCTGCTGATCGAGAAGTCCTCGATGGTGCGCGAGGGCCGCTCGGATCGGGAGTGGGCCGATGGCTCGGTGGCCCGGCCGGGCGACACGCACGCGACACAGATCTCGGTGGAGGTCTCGCCGCTGCGCGACGCGGACGGCGCGAAGGCCGGGCTCCTCTACGTCGTCCATGACGTGACCTCCGTCCGCGAGATGGAATTCGAGCTGCGGCGGGCGAACGAGGAGCGCCAGTCGGCCTACGAGGAGCTGCAGACCATCAACGAGGAGATGCAGTCTTCGAACGAGGAGCTGGAGACCACCAACGAGGAGCTGCAGTCGGCCAACGAGGAGCTGCAGACCACCAACGAGGAGCTGGAGACCACCAACGAGGAGCTGCAGTCCACCAACGCGGAGCTGGACGCGACCAATCGCGAGCTGGCGCATCGGACGGAGGAGATGAACAGGCTGGCCTTCAACCAACGCGCGATCATCCGCAGCCTCTCCGCGGCGGTGGTGGTGCTCGACGAAACGGGCCACATCACCCTCTGGAACCTGGCCGCCGAGCGGCTGCTCGGGCTCAGCGAAGGCGAGGCCCTCGGGCAGGTGCTGTGGACCCTGCACGTCCCGGCGCTCAGCCGGGCGGTGCTTGCCAGGATGCGCAAGGCCCTGGCGCAGAACCTCGGGATGCGCTCCGACGAGATCGCCTACGAGCTGCCCAACGGCGGCGGGGGCAAGGCGACCGTGGCCGCCGTGCCGATCCTGGACGGGGGAGCTCCCTTGGGCGCGGTGCTCATCTTCGAGGACACCACCCGGGCCGCGGCGCTCGCCGCGGAGAACGCCAAGCTCAAGGAAGGCAATGGCCGACCGGTCCAAGACGGCGATCGATAGCGCAGCCCCCGCGGCGGAGCCCGGGGTCGTGGTCGAGCTCCGGGCGAAGTACCTGGACCTGTCGCGCAAGTACCACCAAAGGCAACGCGGGCACCGGGCTGGGGCTCTGGCTCGCCCAGAGCACCATGCGCCGGCTGGGCGGATCGATCAGCGCTCGGAACCGTGTGGCGGGCGGAGCGGAGCTCCTGATCGAGTTCCTGCTCGGAGCGGACGGTCAGGCGCTCCCGCAGGATCGCGCGCCTGCACGTCGTCGGGAACGAACCGCTCGGCACGGTTGAGCACTTCTCGCACGTTTTTCGCGTGCTCGCGGGCTGCGTTTCCGCGCCGATCGAAATGCGCCGCGCTGCGCGGGTGCCCGTGGTCGTGGGCCCGCTTGGCCAGCCGGTGGTGCAGCGAAGCCTGATCCTCGAGGGCGCGCATCGCGGCCCACAGCGCCGCTTCCAGCCGGTCCTGCTGCTCGGCCCCGAGTGAGGCAAGCCCGTAGGCGTGACCCACCCTGCAGCGGAAGCGGAGCAGGTGCCCGTCGTGCACCTCGTTCAGCACGCCCCCGCAGGCCGGGCAGGCGAGCTCGGAGGGATTGCCCGGCGGCGGCTCTCCCTCGCGCCGGCGTTCCAGCGCGATGTCGGTCTCCTGCTCGAGGAGCGGGGGGACCGGGGAGTGCACCTCCACCTCCTCGTGGGCGAGCTTGTCGAGCAACGCGGCAATCTGCGCGGTCGGCAGGCAGTGGTCGACCTTCACGTTCGAGAGGGCGCTGCGCGGCATGTCGGCGCAGAGCGCCTCGTCGGGGTCCTGGACCACCGATACGCCCCCGCGCTGCTTGACCGCGACCAGGCCCGCCGTGCCGTCGTCGAGCGCGCCGGAGAGGATCACGCCGACTACGCGCGCGCCGTGGAATCGCGCGGCCGTGCGGAAGAGGGTGTCGATGGCGGGACGGTGGCCTCCCTCGGGCGGGCTGCGGGTGAGTCGCACGACCCAGTGGTCGACGACCAGGTGCCGATCGGGAGGGGCGACGTAGATGCGGCCCGGCTCGAGCGGCTCGCCGTCCTCGGCGTGCTCCGCCGGCAGCGGCCCGGCGCCGGTCAGGATGCGCGGGAGGATGCTCTTGTGGTCGGGCGAGACGTGCAGAACCACGAGCACCGCCGCGGGAAGGTCGCTCGGAAGCCCGCGGACGAGGTCCCGCAGCGCCTCGACGCCACCTGCGGAGGCCCCCACGACGATGATGTCATGGCTCGCCATCCGGTTGCCTTGCCGGAAGTCTACGCCTCTTGGGCGAGGTGCGCATCGACCCGCAGCGCGCGCACAAGCGGCGGCTCTGCTCGATGAGCCGTCTCGAGGTGCGCACGTGCCGCTCCGAGGCCGCGGCGCACGAGCGAGAGCGGCGCAGCAGACACTCGCGCGCCTGCTGGAGCAGCGCCGCCGACTCGCGCAGCAACCTCCGCAGCCGGGATCCGGCGCCCCGCGTGGGCAAGACCGTGACGCCTTGGTTGCGGAGAGCGACGGCGAGAGCGGTGCGGTCGCCCAGGACCACGACGAATACCAGCCTCGCCAGCCGGGAATCTGCCTCCACCGCCGCCAGCACGTCGCCCGCGCCCGGGAGCATCTCGGAGACGACCAGCAGCCGCGGCGCCGAGGCCCGGTGCAGCATCCGCATCACTTCCGCGGCGGAGCCGACCCGTTCCATCTCGCGGCGTCGGGAACGTACCTGGGAAGCGAAACGATCGGACACCCCGGCCAGCACGAAGCGCATTCAGCTCGCCTCGCCGGAGGAGCCGCGGCGCCCGCCGGTACAGCGCGCGAGCCTCGATACCCGAAGCATCAGGTCGAAGTCGACCTGGGTCGGCATTCCGGTGCCGAGGAGCAGGAGCGCCGAGGCGGGATGGAGCCGGCGCACGTCGGCGAGGAAAGCGGCGCCGCTCGCGTCCGGCAGCAGCAGCGCGCAGGCGACCAGCTCGAAGCGAAGCCCCGAGAGCAGCTCCAGGGCGGTGTCGGCTCGCCCCACCACCGAGACCAGGCATCCCTTGCTGCGCAGGGTGCGCAGGATCTCGCCGCGCACATCTCCCTCGGGGGCGACGACGAGGACCGTGTGCCGGGCAGTCATGGACCATCGCTATCCCGTTTGCGGTCGGCCGATCACTACCTGGGCGCTTGCAATTGGGAGTACGTGCGTTTGCGTAGCCGGCAGCCACCGGGCCTCGCGCTCGGGGCCGTTCGGCGCTAGAGAAGGTTCGTGAGCTACAAGGTCGCGCTGGTCGATGATCACCGCCTCTTCCGGGAAGGGCTCCGCGCGCTGCTTGCCACGCAGCCGGATCTCGAGGTCGTCGGCGAGGCCGCCGAGCCCGCCGAGGCTTGCGCGCTGGTCGATGCGGAGGATCCGGACCTGGTCGTCGTGGACGTCCTGCTCGGGCCATCTTCCGGCGTCTCGCTCGCGCGCGAGCTGCTCCGCCGGTCTCCGCGGCGGCGGCTCTTGATGCTCAGCATGCTGCTCGACGAGGAGCATGCCGCCGAGGCGCTGGAGGTCGGCGCGCTGGGCTATGCCGGCAAGGCACAGTCGCTCGAGGAGGTGCTGGACGCCATCCGCACCGTGGCCGCGGGCCGCGTGTACGTCCCGTCCGTGCTGTCGCGCTTCGTAGTGCAGGACTACCTCCGGCTGCGACGCGGGGAGGGGCGGGCGGATTCGCCGCTGGGCCGCCTCACCCGGCGCGAGCGCGAGGTCTTCGACCTGATCGTAGCCGGCGGGACGACCGCCCATATCGCCGACCAGCTCTCGATCAGCCACCGCACCGTGGAGACGCACCGCAGCCGGATCCTGCACAAGCTGAAGGCGCGCTCGGCGGCCGATCTGGTGCGCCTCGCCGCACGACTGAAGCTGCTGCCGCCCTCGTCGAACTGAACGCTGTCGCTGCGGACCAACGTCCGATTGAGGACAGTGTTCCAACCGATCCTTACGTGCTCCCACACACGACGCGCCTTACAACGTACCGCATGTTGCCGACCACGGCGTAGGCGGTACTCGCATGACGCTCAAACTCGCCCTCGTCGATGATCACCGCCTCTTCCGAGAGGGGATGCGGGCCCTGCTCTCCACTCAGTCCGACTTCCAGCTCGTGGGAGAAGCGAGCCAGGCGCAGGACGCCTACGCGCTCGTCGACCACGTGCAACCCGACGTCCTCCTCCTCGACGTCTCCCTCCCGCTGGCGAGCGGAGTGAGCGTGGCGCGCGAGGTCCTGCGCCGCCAGCCGCACCAGCGCATCCTCGCGCTCAGCATGTTCGCCGACGAGGAACACGTAGCGCAGGCGTTGGAGGTCGGGGTGCTCGGTTACGCAAGCAAGGACCTCTCCGCAGCCGAGCTGTTCTCTGCCATCCGCTCCGTGGGCCAGGGCCAGGCGTACCTCGGCCCGGGCATCTCGCGCGCGCTGCTGGAGGAGTACATGCGCATGCGCCGCACCGGCCGGGGCCCGGACACGCCGCTGCGCGGGCTCACCCAGCGCGAGCGCGAGATCTTCGACCTGGCCGTGCGCGGGCTCTCCAACCAGGACATCGCCTCGCAGCTCTGCATCAGCAAGCGCACGGTCGAGACGCACCGCGGGCGCATCATGCGCAAGCTGCACGTGCACTCCGCGACCGACCTTGTGCGCCTGGCGGCGCGGCACGGCCTGCTGGACGCCTGACCCTCGCGTGACCAGCTTGAGCGTCCAGGAGGAGACATGGACGCGCTTGCCTTTCTGAAGAAGGACCACCAGACGGTGGAGAAGCTGTTCGCCCGGTTCGAGAAGAAACCGGGCAAGGAGATCGCGGACCGGTTCGTCCGCGAGCTGTCCATCCACGCCGTCGTCGAGGAGCAGCTCTTCTATCCGGCCGTGCGGCAGGCCGCCAAGGCGCAGGGGCTGGAGGAGGCCGAGGACGAGGTGCTGGAGGCGCTCGAGGAGCACCATGTCGCCAAGTGGCTGCTCTCGGAGATCGAAGGCCTCGACGAGGACGACGAGCGCTTCGAGCCGAAATGCAAGGTGCTGATCGAGAGCGTGCGGCGCCACGTCAAGGAGGAGGAGGGGCCGCTGTTCCGCATGGTTCGCCGGTTGTTCAAGCGCGACCAGCTCGACGAGCTGGGAAAGCTGCTGCAGAAAGCGAAGAAGATCGCGCCGACGCATCCCCACCCCCGTGCCCCGGACGAGCCGCCGGGCAACATCCTGGCCGGCGGGCTTGCGGCCATCCTCGACCGCGGCCGCGACGCGGTGAAAGGCCTGGTCGCTTCCCGCGGCAACGGCAAGTCCCGCGGTAGCCGCCGCCCCCGCGACCTCCACGCCTGAAGAAAAAGGTTCACGCAGAGCTCGCAGAGACCGCAGAGATTTTTTTGTTTTCTGAACCAAAGCCTCTGCGCCCTCTGCGGGCTCTGCGTGAAAACCGCTGTTGTCGCTGCGGGCTTGGGGTTGGGTGGCGGCTGGTCGAAGCCCAGCGACAGCTCGTCGTCGAAACCCGACGTTTCCGGCAGGGAGAGCCGCTCAGGGGGCGTTCTGCCTCAGCTCGTCGTTCTCCGCCTCCGTCACGTCGTGCGCGTCCGGCGGACCGCCGGGGCGGTAGTCGCGCAGGTAGATGCGGACGATGGAGAGGAAGAGCGCCACCGCGATGGGCCCCACCACGATGCCGAGGATGCCGAACGCCTCGACACCCCCGAAGATGGCGATGAACACCAGGAGGTCGTTCATCCGGATCCGCGTCCCGACCAGCTTCGGGCGCAGGATGTAGTCGGCCACGAAGACGATGACCAGGGCGCCCCAGATGAGCAGGCCGATCCCCTCGGCCGGATGGTGGCTCAAGAGCACGACCAGCGCGACGGGCACCCAGACGAGCGCGGTGCCGATCGCCGGCAGGAAGGAGGCGACGCCGGTGAGCGCGGCCCACACCAGAGGACTGTCGACTCCGAAGATCCAGTACCCGATGAAGGCGACCACGCCCTGGTAGACCGCGGTGACGCCGGTGCCGAAGAGCATGGCGCGCGTCACGTCGCGGACGTTGCGGACCAGCTCCCAGACCTCGCCGTCGGGGAGCGGGATGACCTCCACGAGCCAGGCGGTCCCTTCGCGCCCCTCGACGAGCAGGTAGTAGCTGGTCAAGGCAGTGAAAACGAAGACGAAGATGAGGCTGAAGGTGGCGGTGATGACGGTGGTCACGCTCTTGCCCAGAGCGGCAGCCAACTCGCGGAGCAGGTCGGCCAGGCGGCGCTGGAGGCTCGCCGTGTCCAGTCCGAAACGGCGCAGGAAGACGATGACGTCGTCGCCCAGCAGGCCGCTCGTCCCGCCGTGCTGGTAGCGGTCGGCGGCACCGCGGAGCAGGTCGAGCACGCGCGAGCCGACCACGAAGAGGAGGAAGGCGATCAGGCCGACCATCACGGTCATCACCAGCGCGGTGAGCAGCGCGGCGGCGAGCCCGGGATGGCGGGCGAGGCGCCGCCGCTGCAGCAGCTTTTCTTGAAGGGGGTACACGGTCACCGCGATGGTCAGCCCGAGGAAGACGGGGATCCAGACCGGCTCGAGCGTCTTCCAGAACAGGTAGGCCGCGAATGCGAACAGCACGAGAAAGGTGCCGTTTTCGAGCTTCGCCCGATTGATACGCGCCACGGCCTGCACTCTAGGCAGTCCACCCCGGAAAAGCTCGGTCACGGCCAAGGCTGGTCGCCGCGAGTGCCGAACTGGTCAAACGCCAGTCGGCGCCGATCGGCTGCGCGGCGCATTTCTAGGGGCGGTGCACGGCCGGGAGCTGGACCACCTCGAAAGCGCTGAACGGAACCGTCTTCAGCTGATCGAGATCGCGGTCATCCCAGCGCGAATCGGTCGCGCCGGAGATGGCCACGAAGCCGTCGCCGGCCTCGTCGACGAGGAACATCCCGTACCGCTGCAGAGCGGTGAGGATGACGCGCGAGGAGCCGGTGAAGGGCGAGAGGTCGAAGCTCGCCTTGAGGCGCACGCGGGTGCCCATCGGAGGGGCGTCGGCGTCATCACCGTTTCCGTAGTGCGTGGCCGGATGGACCCAGGCGCGCGCGGCGCGGGCCGCGGTGAAGATGAGCGCGTGCCGGATCTCCTTCCGCTCCACCACCTCGTCGTGCCGGGCGAGGCCCGGCAGGATGGGAAGGCCCGAGGCGGTGGCGCTGGTCCAGCCGTCCTTGCGGAGGGCACCGGTCCGCAGGTCGAACACGGCGCCGCTGGCCGCGTCGTAGCCGCCGCCGTTCCAGCGCGTGTCGTAGGTCTCGTAGAGGAGGCACGCGTCGCGGTCGAGGGCGATCGCGTGGCGGTCCCCGCCGGCGGACGGCCCGCCCTGGACGGGGATGTCCGGCGGGTAGGGATAGGGACCGGGATCGCTCTCGCCCGAATAGAGGAAGGACATCGGGGTGCGCGGTTGCGATCCCACGACCACTGCGAAAGGGATTCCGTACGTCGGGTTCGCGCCAAAGTCCGCGTGCAGGTTGCGCCACGACGCGCCCATGAACGCCAGGTAGGCCTCGGAGCGCGGGTCGATCGGCGCCGAAGAGACGTCGAGGTTCCAGTCGTTCTCGGCCGGGAACATCGGACATCCTGCGAGCGTGGGGCCGGCCGGGACCGGAGCAGGCGAAGCAGGCGGTCCCGCGTCCGGCGGCGTTCCCGCCGGCGCGTCCTTCCCTCCGCCGCACGCCGCGACCGCGAGCAGGGAAGCCAGAAAAATGCGTCGCATCTGTAAGTTGGACGCGCCGCCCCGCCCGACGATTCTCGCAACCGCCCGCCCGCCCCCTCAGTCGAAAAGCGGTTCACGCAGAGCTCGCGGAGGGCGCAGAGACTTTTCTTTTTTTTTCGAAACCAATCTTTGCTCTGCGTGCTCCGCGCGCTCTGCGTGAACCGTTTTTTGCCCTGGCGCCGCCCGTCAGGCGAGGGAATGCACGAAGCGGGCGGTGGCGGCGAGGACGTCGGGTTCGCGGTCCTTGTGAGGCGAGTGGCCAGCGCCTGGAAGGATCAAGGTCTGGGCCTGCGTGGGGAGGCCGCGCTGGATGGCCTCGATCTGGGCAAGGGTGCCGTACTCGTCGGCGGCTCCCTGGATGAGGAAGGCTGGAGCCCTGATCGACGGCAGGCAGCCAGTCAGGTTCCACCCACGAAACCCGGGGTGCAACCACGGCCCGTTCCAGCCCCAGAACGCCGCGTCGACGTTCTCGTGCCAGCGGG
>DASQBG010000153.1:0-4991 GCA_035635335.1 Myxococcales bacterium
AGCGCGACGAGCAGCGCGATCAGCACCGCGCCGAGCGCCGCTCGTCCCAGGGCGGCGCGGAACTCCGGCGCTCCAGGCCGGGCCGCGGACAGTCGCCGGCCTGCCTCGCGCAAGGTGCGCGCCAGCTGCTGCAAGGTCCGCTGCTGCGAGAGGAGATCGTAGTCCACGACGAACGCGCGCCAGCGATGCGCCAGCCCGTCCCAGGCGAGCACCAGGCCGGCCCACAAGCCGCGGTCCACGCCGCCCCGCCCCGAGGGCGGGGTCGGATCGAACGGCACGAACCCGGCGCCGGGAACGTAGACCTCCACCCAGGAGTGCGCGTCGCCGGCGCGCACCGCCCAGTACCCCGCGGAGCTGTACACGCCCCCGTAGTAGCCGGTCACGTTCCGTGCCGGGATGCCGGCCAGGCGCAGCAGGACCACCATCGCGCTGGAGAACAGCTCGCAGTGGCCCCGGCGCGATTCGAAGATGAAATGCGCGATGGGGTCCTTCTGCTCTCCAGGCAGCTCGCGCGTGTACGCGAGAGACCGCATCAGCCACCGCTCCACGGCAGCGGCGGCGTCGGCCGGTTCCTTGCCGTCCGTGAGGCGCTGCGAGAGATAGCGGACGCGGGCGTCCACCTCGGCCGGAACCTCGAGGGAGGCGGCGACCTCCGGCGGGTACCGGGTCCCCTTGCCGCGAAGCTCGTCGGGCCCGGGAATCGCCCGCTGGGTGCGCACCACGTAGTGGAGATCTCCTACGTCGACGGGCGTGTAGAAGAGGTCTCCGTTGGCGCTGCGCAAGAGCCGCGTCGCGCTCGCGCGGGCGGTGAGCGGCCGCTGGAAGGTCACGCTGATGGGCCACCCCTCCGGCGTCAGGACAACGCCATCCGAGAAGCCGCTGACGGCCTCGATGTCGGCGACCAAAGGCGCGGAAGCGCGGCGGGCGGCGGCCGCGCGCAGGGGGGGAATGGGCAATAGCCAGCTCCCGCCGCCCCACCCGTCCGAGCGCGCGCGCCACCCCCGTCCGGTCCACACCTCGAGCGCGCGGGCCCGCCAGCGCATCGTCAGCTCCCCGCCGGGTGGCGGCGAGGGATCGAGCCGCACCCGCAGCACGACGCGGGGGTCGTCGGCGATCACTCCGTGCCGGGAAAGGTCGATCTGATCCCCGAGTCCCGCGATCGGAATCGCGGACGAGGCCCGCCTCAGGCCGCCGATGGTGACCCGCGGGAACGCGACGAAGATCACTGCCGAGCCCAGGAGAGCCACCAGCGCCAGCGCCGCCAGCGCGCCCAGCACAGCGGGCGTCACCAGCCGGCGTCCCTGAAGCAACGTGGCGGCCTGCTCCGGGCTGCGCGCCGCCTCGATCTCGAATCGCAGCCAGGTGAGGGCGAGTGCCCAGGTGCCGGCGACCGAATAGAGCAGGAAGCAGAGGCCGAAGAGCAGCTCCGCGGAGAGCGCGGCGCCGGCGCAGATCAGGAGCAGCGAGAGCAGGAGGAGCAGCTGCTCGTCGCGCCGCCCGCCGCGATGCCACAGGCGGTGCACGGCGAGCAGAACGACGAACTGCGTCGCCGCGAGCACCACGTCCAGGCGCCCCGAGATCACCTGGGCACCCTGGACGATCAGCGCCAGCGCCAAGAACCCCGTCCACGCCCACTGGTAGCGGCCGGCGACGTGGCGCTGCAGCAGCGGCGCGGCCAGGAGCGCCGCGGGGAACAGCACCAGCAGCGCCGCCCCCAGCTCACCGCTCACCGCGCACGCCGCGAAGGCGGCCGCCAGCGCCAGCGACCCCGCCCAGCGCTGGGCGGCGAGCAGCGTCGTCCCGCGCAGCGCAAAGGTCACGGGAGCACCTCCAGCTGCGAGGCGCCGGCATCCGGAACCGGCGCCGGCGCGTCGGACGCCCTTGCCAGGAGCGCCAGCAGGGTCAGACCGGCCAGCCGGTGGCGTTCGCCCGATCCCGGCGCGAGCCGCTCGCCGCAGAGCGCGAGCGACACGTCCGCGCCGGCGTCCAGCTCGCGCTCGAACAGCGCCGCCGCGCGCTCGACGGCCGCTTCGAGGGCCGCCCCCGAGGCGCGCCGGTGATCGAGCACGACGCACACCTGACGGCGCCGCTCCTGCTCGCGATCGATCCCGATGAGCTTCCCCGCCCGCGCCGAGGAGCGCCAGTGGATGCTGCGCGAGTCCTCGCCGGGGCGGTGGTCGCGCAGCGCGTGCACCTCCAGCCCATGGCCCGCCCGGCCCGTCGACCGCTCACCTTCGCGTGCGAGTTGCCGCGGCTCCTGCTCGGGCGGCGCGATGCGCCGGGGAAAGACGACCAGCTCCGCCGGCGCCGCGAGCGCCCGCGACTTCTCGAACAGCCCGAACGGGGCACGCGTCGCCACCTCGAGCTGGTCGAACCGGTGCAGCCCGCGCCGCTCCGGCGTGAACCGGTACGTGACCTCTTCCGTGCTGCCTGCGCCGAGGAGCAGCAAGAGCCCGTGCCCCGCGACATCCCCGCCCTTCTCACGGAGCGTCAGGCCCACCGACGGCGCCCGGGGTTTGCCGTTCCGCGCGACCAGCCCCACCAGCGCGGGAGCGCCCACCGACGCCGAGGCCGGCAGCCTGCGCGTAACCCGCACGCCGCGCAGGGACGTCTCCGAGAGCAGGCCGGAGACGACGATGCTGGAGAGCAGCAGCCCGAGCACCAGGAAGAGGAGATTGTTGCCCGTGTTGATGGCGGCGAGCCCGATCCCGATGGTCAGAGCGACGTACCAGCGCCCCAGCCCCGTGACGCTGAGCCGGCGCCTCCACGCCGGCACCGCCGCGCGCGCAGCCTCTCGCGCGGCGGCCACTGCCGCGGTCACTCGGGCGCCCGGACCTGCTCCGCCAGGTCCCGGATCACCCGCTCCGCCGCCTCGCGCTCCACCCCGCCCGCAGGAGCCGCGCGGCCGGCCAGCACCACCCGATGCGAGAGGCAAGGCACGCACAGCTCCTTCACGTCGTCAGGCTCCACGTAGGCGCGGCCGCGCAGCAGCGCCCTCGCCTGGGCGACGCGCAGCAGCGACAGCGCGCCTCGCGGGGAGACGCCGAGAGAGAGCAGAGGAGACGAGCGCGTAGTGGCGACCAGCGCCAGCACGTAGTCGGCGATCTCGCCCGCCACCCGGACCCGCTCGACACCGAGCTGCAGCCTGCGCACCTCGTGCGCCGAGGCGACCGGCTCCAGCCGGTGCAGCTCGTCCTGGGTGCCGCCGCCGAGGAGCAGCTCGCGCTCCACCTCGGGAGCGGGATAGCCGAGCGGCAGCCGCAGGAGGAACCGGTCCAGCTGCGACTCGGGCAATGGATAGGTCCCGGCATGCTCGTGCGGGTTCTGCGTGGCGAGCACCAGGAAGGGCGAGGGCAAGGAGCGCGCCGCGCCGTCCACCGAGACCTGCCCTTCCGCCATCGCCTCCAAGAGGCAGCTCTGCGTGCGCGGCGTGGTCCGGTTGATCTCGTCGGCCAGCACGAGCTGGGCGAACAGCGGGCCCGGCTTGAACACGAACTGCCCGCCGCGCTGGTCGAAGACCGAGACGCCGGTGATGTCCCCGGGCAACAGGTCGTTGGTGAACTGGATGCGCGAGAAGGACAGGTCGAGCGAGCGCGCCAGCGCGTGCGCCAGCGTCGTCTTCCCGACGCCCGGCACGTCCTCCAGGAGCAGGTGCCCGGACGCCGCGAGCGCCGCGAGTGACAGCTCGATCACTTCCTGCTTCCCGCGCAGCACGCGCGCGACGTTCGCTGCCAGCGCCTTCGCCAGCCGGCCCGCCTCCGCCGGCCCGAGCGGCGAGAGCCCGTCGCGATCTTCGCCTCCCGGGAGGGCCTTCAGCGGCGCGGAACCGTCGGGCGAAGTCACGACGGCAGATTAACCCGGAGGCGCAGCCCTTCGCTTCATTTCGAGGTGTGCGAGAGTGCGCCGCCGTGGGCGCCCAGGTCCCCGATGTGACCCTCTCCGCGCGGGGCGCCGCCCGCGCCCGGTCCGGTCATCCGTGGATCTTCCGCGCCGACGTGAAGGAAGCCCCGCCGGGGCTCGGCTCCGGCGCGGAGGTGCGCCTGCGGGACGCGCGCGGCAACTTCGTCGCCAAGGCGTTCTGGGCGGAGCGATCGCCCATCGCGCTCCGGATCCTGAGCAGGCGCGACGAGCCGCTCGACGACGCCTTCCTGCGCGGCCGGATCGAGGGCTCCGTCGGGCGGCGCCGGGTGCTCTTCCCGGGCGCGGACGCCTTCCGCGCGGTGCACGGCGAGGCGGACCTGCTCCCGGGGTATTTCGCCGATCGATACGGAGACCTGCTCGCCGTGCAGCACCTCGCCGAGTGGGCCGAGGCTCGCCGCGAGTCGCTCGCCCGCATGGTGGCGGAAGCCTGCGGGGCCCGCGCCGTGGTGGCGCGAGACGACGGCAGCTCGCGCGCCTTCGAGATGCTCCCTCGCCGGACCGAGGTGCTGCTCGGCGGAGGCCCGATGGTCGCCGCGTATCGGGAGGGCGAGCTCGAGCTGCAAGTCGACCTGCTCGAGGACCACAAGACCGGCGGCTACCTGGACCAGCGGGAGAACCACCTGCGCGCCGGGGAGCTGGCCCGCGGCGAGGCGCTGGACGCCTTCTGCTACCACGGCGGGTTCGCGCTGCAGCTCGCCCGCCGCGCGGCACACGTGCTCGCCATCGACCAGGACGCGGGGGCGGTCGCCCGCACCCGCGAGAACGCCAGCCGCAACGGGCTGCGCAACGTCGAAGTGCGGGCAGCCAACGCCGTCGAGCAGCTGCGCGCGCTCGACAAGGAAGGCCGCAAGTTCGACGTGGTGGTGCTCGACCCGCCCGCGTTCGCCAAGCGGCGCGAGGGGCTGGTAGCCGCGCTTCGCGTCTACAAGGAGATCAACTACCGCGGCGTGCGGCTGCTCGCTCCGGGGGGCGTGCTCGTCACCTGCTCCTGCTCCGGGAAGGTGACGCCGCAGCTCTTCGGCGAGGTGATCGAGTGGGCCGCGCAGGAGGCGAAGCGACCCTTGCAGCTC
>DASQBG010000154.1:0-30282 GCA_035635335.1 Myxococcales bacterium
AGGTAGGTGGTGCCCGGCGTCAGCGCGAGTCGGCGCCGCCACGTTCAGCTCAAGGGAGCGCCAGCGTGTCGTTGCAGACGGGCGCGAAGCCCGTGCCTGCCTCCATGGAGCCGCACGTCACCATCACCGCCCGGCCGTCGAGGACGGTCGTTCCGATGTACAGCCGCATCGTTCCGCGGGAGGGGACCGCCTTCGTGAGCCGGGCGCAGCGCGTGGGAGTTCCCTCCACATGGCAGGGGAGGCGTTCATCGGTGAAGCCGCTGCCGAGCGACGCGGCGACCGTAGGTACGATCTCTTCCAGCCAGCGGTCCACGGAAGGAACCTGTTTGCTCGGAATGGTCGTCCACGACAGCATCGAGGATTCGCACTGGATACGGCCCGTCACGTCGTTTGCGTTGGCGACGTGGCAGCCGCGTGGGACCTGGAGCTTGTGAGAAAGAATTGCGGCCTCGGCCACGGCAGCGGGCGTGTCGATCTCCGCGCCGTCAGGCGTTCCGGTCGAGACCATGTAGTCGAGGGCCCTCGTACAGCGCTCGCGCTGCGCGACGGTATCCGTCCGCGTGACGCACGTCGCGATGCGGGACCCATTTCCAGACGGAACGATTGTCACCTCAGCAAAGCCAAACTCCGCTTGCCCAGCCGCGTCGACCGGGGAGAGCCGGAGCACCAGCACGTTTCGGCCGCCGAGCTTCAGCTCGATCTTCTCCTCCCGCAGCTCTCCCTTGAGCGTACCGCGAACGCTGGAGCGCATCAGCTCAACCGCTTGGTCGGATGTGGGCTTGAAGCCTGGTAATCCGGTGAGCGATGCGTTCCAATCGGTGCAGCCGTAGAATCGGCCATTCGGTCCGTTGCGATCCGCGCGACAGCCGGCAAACAGCTGCTGCGCATCTGGGCGGAACGGCGAGGGCGAGCCGACCGCGACGAGCACGGCAATGAATGGAGCTGATCCCATCGGCAGCCGATCTCCTACCCGTGACCGCGGTCTGCCTGCAAGTAGCTCGGAAGCAGTACGTCGCGTTGGCTGCGGGCTGCTAGACGACGAGCCGCAGCCGCGGCTTGCGCCGTCTCCCCTTCCCTTTCCGCTTCACGGGCGCCAGCGGCAGGATCGGGACGCGGGCGTGGCAGCTTCCGCGGAAAGTGGCGCCCCCAGCCCGACTCGAACGGGCGGCCTACGGTTTAGGAAACCGTCGCTCTATCCACCTGAGCTATGGGGGCGCACTCCGCGCTGCTAACAGGCGTGCCCGCGCTGGTCAAGCAGCCTCGCGCCCTCTTAGAACGCGATCAGCGCCTCGACCTCGGTGCCCTGGAGCTTTTCGCGGCCGTGCAGGGCGCGCAGCTCCACCACGAACAGGAACGAACCCACCTTGCCCTGCTGCTTCTCTACCAGCCGGCGCGCGGCGGCGGCCGTCCCGCCGGTGGCGAGCAGGTCGTCCACGATCACCACCTTCTCGCCCGGGCGGACCGCGTCGACGTGCGCCTCCAGCGTGCCGGTGCCGTACTCGAGCGCGTACTCCACGCGGTCGGTCTTGTACGGAAGCTTCCCCAACTTGCGCACCGGCGCGAGCCCCAGGCCGACCCGGTCGGCCAGCGCGGCGCCGAACAGGAAGCCGCGCGACTCGATCGCCACGATGCGCTGGAACCCGCGGCCGCGCACGCGGCCGGCCAGCTCGTCGATCACGGCGTGGAACGCGGCCGGCTCGCCCAGCATCGGCGTCAGGTCCTTGAAGAGGATCCCGGGCTGCGGGAAGTCGGGAACGTCGCGGATGAGAGCGCGCGCTTGCTCGAGGGACGCCATGGCGATGGCCAGAGTACACCTCATCGCGTACATGGTGTGAAAAGAGCGGCGCCTGATACGGCAACAATCGGCAAAAAAACAGCCGCCGGTCCCATGGGGGGGGTGGGACCGACGGCCGGGACCCTCCGCTTGCGCATCGAGCCCGCCGAGTTGGGTAGCAGCGCGGTCGCAGCGGCGCAAGGTTTTCCTGGACACGCGCGGCCACCCGCCGCACCGGGAATTCGACGGAACCCGGGACGTGTCCCTACGGGAATTTCAGCGGAGGAAGCCGAGCGGATCGCGGGGCCGCGCGCCCAAGCGCACCTCGAAATGGAGATGCGGCCCGCTGGCGTTCCCGGTGCGGCCTACGCGCGCGATCGGCTCGCCGCGCAGCACCCGCTCGCCCTGCACGACCAGGTTCTCCAAGTTGTGCGCGTACACGGTGACCAGGCCGTGCGCGTGCCCGACGAGCACCAGTTTGCCGTAGCCGCGCTGCTCACCCGCGAACAGCACCTCGCCCTCGCCCGCGGCGAACACCGGGGTGCCTTCGGGGCAGGCGAGATCGACGCCGTCGTGGTGCTCGCGGTCGCGCTCGCCGAAGCCCGAGATCAGTACGCCGCGCACGGGCCAGGCGAGCGGCGCGCCGCCCGCAGCAGGGTCCAGCGCGTGCCCGCCCGCCCGTGGGATCTGCGCCGGCGACGCCCGTGGTCCGCGGCGCGGCTCCATGCGCGCCTGCGGCGCGTCGGCCAAGGGCACCGGGCGCTCGCGATCGGCACCGGGGATGAGCAACCGGGTGCCGGCCTCGAGCTGCGAGGGGTCGGAAAGCCCGTTGGCGCGCTGTAAGTCGCCGACCGGCACGGAGTAGGCCCGCGCGATGCGCCACAGCGTCTCGCCCGGTTGCACGAGGTGGCGGACGCCGCCGGATTCGCCCGCGGCGTGCTCCGCCGCCCGGGCGTCGCGCGGCGGCCACGGTTCGCCGGTGACCAGCGGCAGCCCGTGCTCCGGCATCGGCGCCAGGCGTCCGGGGTAGATGCACGCGGCCGGCGCAGCCAGCGCGAGGAGCGCGACCAGCCGGGCGCCGGCGCGCGAAGCGCTCAGGACGACAGGCCCGGGAGGTCCCACCCCTTCAGCTCCTCGAGCAGCGCGTGCAGCGTGAGGTCCAGGTGCAGCGGGGTGACCGAGATGAGCCCGCGATCGAACACGGCGTCGCAGTCGCTGCCGGGCACGTTCTCGTGCGCCTGCTCGTCACCGCCGATCCAGTAGTACGCGCGTCCCCGAGGGTCCAATTTCTGGACCACGGCGGCCGAGTAGCTGCGCTTGCCGAGCCGCGTGATGCGCGCACCGGGCGGCTCGCCCGGCGGCACGTTCACGTTGAGCAGCGTCCCGGGCGGCAGCCCCCGCCGGCCGACCTCCGCCGCCAGCTTCCGCGCGAACGCGGCGGCCGGGCCGAAGTCCGGCGGCCCGCGCCCCACCAGGCTGATGGCGAAGGAAGGCAGGCCCATCACCGTGCCCTCCATCGCCGCCGCCACCGTGCCGGAGTACAGCACGTCCATGGCGAGATTCGCGCCCCGGTTGATGCCGCTCGCCACGACCTCGGGCCGGCGGTCGCGAAGCAGGTGGTTCACTCCCACGTAGACGGCGTCGGTCGGCGTCCCGTCGACCGCGAACCGGCGTACGGCGCCCCAGGGAGGCAACTCCTCGATGCGCAGCGGCCGGTGGAGCGAGATGCTGTGGCTCGACGCGCTCTGCTCCCGGTCGGGCGCGACCACGGTCACCTCGCCCAGCGGCAGGAGCCCCTCCGCCAGCGCGCGCAGGCCCGCGGCTTCCACCCCGTCGTCGTTGCTCACCAGGATGCGCATCGCCGGTCAGCATGGCGGCCCGGCCGGGCGCAGGCAACTCGACAGGTGCCGGCAGTGCCCGGTTGCCGACCGCCGCCCGATGGGGAAACATTCGCGGCATGGCGGAGGCCAGCGAAACCCCGATGGCACGTCCCCGACCCCTCCCCCCGCCGCCCGGGCGGCTGGTGGAGGGTGGCGCGCCCGTCGAAGGCACGTGGGCCGGCCCGCTGCGCGATGCCGGCTTCGACGGCCTGGCCGGAGAGTACGCGCGTGGCTTCCTCGAGCGGCGCCTGGTCGAGAAGCGCTGGCAGGCGCTGTTCCTCGCAACCCCACAAGTCATGATCTCGCTCGCCATCGTCGACGCCGGCTACCTCTCGAGCGGCATCCTCTCGGTCTTCGACCGCGGCGCGCGTCGGGTGCTGATCGACTCGAACCCGGTGCTTCCTCCGCTGTTGGCCTGGGTCGCCGAGGAGCCGAACGACGGGATGCGCGCGGTCCTGACCGGGCCGCGGATCGGGGCGCGCATCGAGCGCAGCGGGGGGCGCATCCTGGCCACGGCACGGTGGGGCGGTGTGGCGCTGGACCTCACCCTCGACGCCCGCCGCGCGCCGCCGCCGATGACCGCCGCCTGCCGGCTGGGCCCCGGCCGGTTCAATTTCACCCAGAAGCTGGTCGGGCTGGCTGCCGAAGGCGAGATCCGCGTGGGGAACGCGCGCTTCGCCGCCCGCGGCGAGCCCGCCGGCCTGGACTTCACCCATGGCTATCTCGCGCGCGAGACCTCCTGGCGCTGGGCGTTCGCCAGCGCGCGCCAGGGAGGCCGCCTGATCGGGTTCAACCTGAGCGAGGGATTCATGCAGTCGGCCGAGAACGCGCTCTGGATCGACGGCGCGCCCTGCTCCGTGGGTCCGGTGCGGTTCGCCTTCGAACCGTCCGCTCCGCTCGCGCCGTGGCGCATCCGCAGCGACGATGGATCGCTCGATCTCACCTTCCAGCCGGAGGGCTACCGCTCGCAGAGCGTGGATCTGAAGCTCGTCGTCTCGAAGTACCTGCAGCCGTTCGGCGTCTTCTCCGGCCACGTCACCACCGCCTCGGGTGACCGCCTCGAAGTCGACTCCCTTCCCGGCGTCACCGAGGACCACACCGCCCGCTGGTAGGACAGAGAGATTTGCACCACGGAGAGCACGGAGCGCACGGAGGTTTGTTTTCGAACGGCAACTCCGTGCCCTCCGTGTGCTCCGTGGTGCAATCGTTTGGTCAGCGTTTGTGCTGGGCGCGGTATTCGTCCCGGATGCGGACGACCTCGTCGTAGATGGCGGCCGGAACGACCTTGCCGCGGATCGCCTCGTGCGCGCGCTCCGCGACCTTGCGCCAATCCTCGATGTCGGCCGGCTGGTTGATGGTCAGGCCGCGCTTCTTCATCTGCTCGATGGCGTCCTCGTTCTGCTTGCGCACGTCCTTGCGCGTGCGTTCGCCGTAGTCCTCGCCGATCTCCAGCAGCTTCTTCCGCAGCTCGGGCGGGATGCGCTCCCACACCTCCTTCTTCACCACCGTCGCGCCGGTGAGGAAGCCCCAGTGCAGGTTGAGCATGTTGTCCGCCTTCTCGAAGATGTGCGTCGTGTAGGCGTAGAGGGGCGGCTGGCTGATGATGTTCACCATCCGCGAGGTGAGTGCCGGGATCAGGTCCGTCGAGGAGAGCACCACCGGCCGGAACCCGGCCTTCCTCCAGGCGGCCTCGGCGGCCGGATCGCCGTTCCAGGTGAAGATCTTGCCCTTCGAGAAGTCCGCCGGCGTCACGTATGGCTCGGTGGAGAAGAAGTAGACGAATCCGACCTCGCCCCAGTGGATCGGCACGTATCCCTTCCGCGCCAGCGCGTCGTCGAGCTTCGGCCGGAGCTTCTCGTGCACGTAGTCGTACTCCTCGTAGGAATCGATCAGGAAAGGGACGTCCTCCGCCTGCGGCTCGGGAGTGATCTCGTGCAGGCCGATCGCCGTGATCGCGGCGGCCTGCAGCTGTCCGATGCTGATCTTGCGGATCATCTCCCCTTCGTTGCCCTGCGTGCCGCCCGCGTAGACCTTCAGCTCCACCTGCCCGTTCGACGTCTGGGACCACTTCTGCGCCATCTCCAGGAGCAACTGGTGCCAGGTGGACCCTTGCGGCGCCAGCGTGCCCAGCTTGATGCGCACGGGCGCCGCGTGCGCCTGCGCGGCGAGGAAGAAGGCGAGAACGAGAGCGTGGATGTGCATGGAGCTCCTCGGGATCAGTCGGAGAGGATGTCGCTTTCGTGGGTCAGCAGGAACCGCGCGCGCCGCTGCGCGATCTTGTTCTCCAGGCGCTCGTCGCGCGCCTGCGGCGCGTCCACGTCGAATTGCAGCGCCTCGCGGAGCAGCGCCTCGAAGGACTTGCGATCCTGCGCCGGGCCCGCCACCGACTCGGCATAGGTCACCAGCGCGGAGATCTTCTTTCCCTTCTGCAGCTCTCTCGCGCGCGCGAAGTGCGCGCGCTGCTTCTCCGGCGTGGTGCCCTCGGGCCGCGCCGGATCGAAGGAGATGGCGAACTCGTGCAAGACGCCCAGCTCATAAGCCTCGTCGAGCGCCAGCCCGCGATCGAGCATCGCGGCCACCGTGGGGATGTCGCCCACCAGCTCCATGTCCGTCTTGCGCTGCGAGATGGCGCCCCCCCACGCCGCCATCGTCCAGTAGAGGATCGGCACGTCCACGCGCGAGGTCCTCGAAAGCGCCTGCGTGCGCGCCGGCTCCTTGCCCCGCAACTGGTCCTCGGTGATCCCGCGCGCCAGGCGCAGCCCCTCCAAGCCGTACCCCCGGGCGCGCAGGTAGAGCCGCGCCGCGCGGTCGCGCAGCGCCCTGGCGTGCTCGGGATCGGGAGACTCGTCGGCGTCCTGCTGAACGAACGCGTATCCGTATTGCGTGAACCCTCGGGCCATCGCGAGCCGCAGCGGGACGTGGTCTGGCAAGCGATCGGCCAAGGACTCCATCGTCTTGAGCGCGAAGGGCACCGCGTCACGGACCAGGTCGGGATCGTCGTCGCGTCCCAGCACGCTGCCTTCGCCGGTCGACGAGATCGCCTCGGCGACCTGCCGCAGCGCGTAGCCCCTCGGAGAGCAGGCCGCCAGCGCGAGGGCCATCAGGGACGAAAACTTTGCAAGGCGCAAGATTTCCGAGAGTGATAATGACCGCCGGCTGGATGTCAACCGTCCTCTCGCGGCCTGGCCGGGAACCGGCCGCCGCGCCGGAGGGAGGCCGAGTGCTGCAAGAGCAACCCGCGGTGGCGGGGCCGCGGGAAGGTGGTGCGGAGCAGGCGGGTGGCACGCGCGTCGAGCGGTGGCTGCTCGTCGCCACCGTCGTGACCATGATCCTGCTCCCGACCCTCGAGGCGGTGCTGCGCCGCGCGATCGGAGAGGGGCTGCCCGACGCGATTCCGTACACGACCCACCTGACACTCTGGGTCGGCTTCGTGGGCGCGATGCTCGCCACCGCGACCGGGCGGCATCTGGCGCTTTCGACGGTGGACATGCTCCCGCAGCGGCTGCGCACCGCGGCCCGCAGCTACGGCCACGTGGTCGGGGCGCTGGTGATGGCGGTGCTCGCGTATGCGTCCGTGAAGATGATCGTCGCCGACCGTGGCAGGGTGGACACGCTGGCCGGCGGCGTCCCGGAGTGGTGGTTCGAGACCATCATGCCGGTGGGGTTCGCGGTGATGGCACTGCGCTCCGCGGCGAAGGCGCCCACGCTGCTCGCGCGCATCGCCGGCTACCTGCTCTGCGCGGCGGTGGTGCCGTTCATCGCCTCGGAGATCCTGTCCATGCGCGGGCATGGCTTCCTCGTCGCGCCGGACGGGCCCACGCTGTTGCGCGGGCACACTTCGGCGTTCGGCTGGCCCGCCGCGCTGGCCCTCTTCGTCGCGTTCCTTCTCGGCACGCCGGTGTTCATAGTGATGGCCGGCTACGCGCTCTTGCTCTTTTTCCTCGCCGGTACTCCGGTGGCCGCGGTCCCGGCGGAGACGTTCCGGCTGGTGATCCAGCCCACCTTGCCCGCCATCCCGCTGCTCACGGTCGCGGGTTACGTGCTGGCGGAAGGCGGCGCCTCCGCACGGCTGGTGCGGGCGGCGCAATCGCTCTTCGGCTGGATGCCGGGCGGGCTGGCGGTGATGGCCGCCACGGTCTGCGCCCTCTTCACCACCTTCACCGGCGCGTCGGGCGTGACCATCCTGGCGCTGGGCGGGATCATCCTGCCGGCCCTGATCCGGGAAGGCTATCCGGAAGGCTTCTCGCTCGGACTGGTCACCGCCTCCGGCAGCCTGGGCCTCCTCTTCCCGCCGTCGCTCCCGGTGATCCTCTACGGAGTGGTGGCGGGCGTCGCCATCGACCACCTCTACATCGGCGGGCTGGTGCCGGGCCTGTTGATGATCGTGCTCGTCGCCGCCTACGGCGTCCTGGTCGGGGTGCGGAGCAAGGCGCCGCGGCCGCCCTTCGAGCCGCGCGAGGCGGCCCGCGCCGTCTGGGGCGCCAAGTGGGACATCGGCCTGCCGCTCCTGATCATCGTCGCGGTGGGCACCGGGTTCGCCACCATCGTGGAGTCTGCCGCGCTCGGCGCGGCGTACGCGATCATCATCGAGGTGACGGTGTTCCGTGACGTGCACCCGACCCGCGATCTTCCGCGCGTGCTGGTGCACGCTTCCACGCTGGTCGGCAGCGTGGTCATCCTGCTCGGCGTTGCGCTCGGGCTCACCAGCTATCTGGTCGATGCCGAGGTCCCTACCCGGCTGCTGGCCTGGGTGCAGGCGCACATCCATTCGCAATGGGTCTTCCTCCTCACGCTCAACCTGCTCCTCCTCGTGCTGGGAAGCGTCCTGGAGATCTACTCGGCGATCGTGGTGATCGCCCCGCTGGTCGCGCCGCTCGGGGTCGCCTTCGGCGTCGACCCGGTGCACCTGGGCGTGGTGTTCCTCGCCAACCTGGAGCTGGGGTTCCTCTTCCCGCCGATGGGGCTCAACCTGTTCCTCAGCGCCAGCCGATTCGGCAAGCCACTCCCTCTCATCTACCGGAAAGCGCTGCCGTTCCTCATCATCATGGCAATCGGCGTGCTGCTCATCACCTACGTGCCGGCCATCACCACCGGAGTCGTCGCGGCCATCAAGCCCGAGTAGTCCGGGGTGGGCCGCCGCCCGGTTGCGGCCCACATCGCGCTCGCTGCTACCGTGCCGGAATGGCCGGGTGGATGCAGTTCTCGCTGCTGTGGTGGATCACCGGCAATCCACTGGCTGCCGCGGTCCTGCTGCTCCTCGGTTACGCGGTGGCCGACTGGTACACGTTCGGGTTCCTCCGCGGCCTGGCGCGCGCGCTGCGCAATCTGCGCCGGGCCCCCCACCTCGCCCGCCAGATCGCCGTGAACCCACACGACCGCCGCGCGCGCGTCGAGCTGGGGGAGATCCTGGTCGAGCAGGGCCGGTTCGCCCGGGCCATCGACGTGCTCCGGCCGGCCGCGCAGCAGGATCCGCACGACCTGTCGGCGCTGTACCCGCTGGGCATCGCCTGCCTCCGCAACGGCCGGGTCGAGGAAGGCGAGCTGTTCTTGCGTGAGCTGCACGGCGCGGATCCAGAGCTCCGCCTCGGCCGCGCTCCGCTGGAAATCGGAGCGGACCGGCTGCGCCGGGGCGACGCCAAAGGCGCCATCGGCCCCCTGTCGGAATACGTGGCGGCGCATCCGCACCGGGTCGAAGGGCATTACCTGCTGTCCCGCGCGCTCCGCCGCTCGGACGACCCGGCGGGCGCCGAGAGCGCGCGACGGCGCGCATGGGAGGAGTACGACACCGCGCTTCCCTACCAGCGGCGCATCGACCGGCGCTGGGCGTGGCGGGCGCGACCGTCCCGCCCGCTCCTCTACGGGGCCGCTGCCTGCGCCGCCGTGCTGCTGCTCGCGACCGCGGTGAGGCGCGTGCCGCCTCCGGTCGTCCCGCGTGGGGCGGCGATCACCCGCGGCGCTGCCGCGAACGCACGCGAGTAGTCGGTCGCCGCCTGTAGGGCGCGCGCTGCTCTTTTCGCGACGCGGACATGTCGAACACGCTTCAGCCCCGCTTCTCCAGGGGCACGTAGTGCGTCTCGGTGGGCCCCGTGTAGATCTGCCGGGGGCGCGCGATCTTGGTGGTCGGATCCTCGATCATCTCCTTCCAGTGCGCGATCCAGCCGGGAAGGCGGCCGAGGGCGAACATCACCGTGAACATCTGGGTGGGGATGCCGAGCGCCCGGTAGATGATGCCCGAGTAGAAGTCGACGTTGGGATACAGCTTCCGTTCCACGAAGTACGGATCGCGCAGCGCCGCGTCCTCCAGCTCCTTGGCGAGGTCGAGCATCGGATCGCGGATCCCGAGCTTCTGCAGCACCTCGTCGCACGACTTCTTGATGATCTTCGCGCGCGGATCGAAGTTCTTGTACACGCGGTGGCCGAAGCCCATCAGCCGGAGCCCGCTCTTCTTGTCCTTCACCTGGTCGATGAACTGGCGGGCGGTGAGCCCCCTCTTGCGGATGTCCTCCAGCATCTCGACCACTTCCTGGTTCGCGCCGCCGTGCAGCGGCCCCCACAGCGCGCAGATGCCCGCGCTGATCGACGCGAACAGGTTGGTCTGCGCGCTGCCCACCATGCGCACCGTGCTGGTGGAACAGTTCTGCTCGTGGTCGGCGTGCAGGATGAGGAGCAGGTTGAGCGCGCGCACCGCCACCGGGTCCGGACGGTAGGGCTCGGCCGGCACGGCGAACATCATGTGCAGGAAGTTCGCGCAGTACTCGAGGTCGTTGCGCGGGTAGACGAACGGGTGCCCGATGTTCTTCTTGTAGGAGAAGGCGGCGATGGTGGGGAGCTTGCCCATCAGGCGCGCGATGGTGATGTCGCGGTACTCGTCGGATTTCGCGTTGAGCGCGTAGGGATAGTACGACGAGAGCGAGGTCACCATCGCGGAGAGGATCGCCATCGGGTGCGCCGTGATCGGGTACCCGTCGAAGAACCGGCGCATGTCCTCGTGGATCATCGAGTGCCGGGTGAGCAGCTGCGAGAACTTCTCCAGCTCGGGGCGGTTGGGCAGGTTGCCGTAGATGAGCAGGTAGGCCGTCTCGACGAAACTGCTCCGCTCGCCCAGCTCCTCGATGGGGATGCCGCGGTAGCGCAGGATCCCCTTCTCGCCGTCGAGGAAGGTGACCGCGCTTTCCGTGGAGGCCGTGTTCATGAACGCCGGGTCGAGCGTCACCACAGAGGTCTTCGCGCGGAGGTTCTGGATGTCGATGCCCTTCTCGCCCTCGGTGCCGGTGACGACCGGGAACTCGAGCTCCTTTCCGTCGACGGTGATGCGAGCGTTCTCTCCCACGGCCGTTTGCCTCCCGATCCCGCGAACGCGCGCCCCTCTCTCACCCGCAGCGGCGAAAGAGTCAAGGCCCGCACCGGAAGTGTCGCGGTGCCTCGAACGGCGCGCCACGCAAAAGGGCGCCGCTCGTGGGCCGGCGGCCGTCCTGCAGGCGGGCGGTTGGCGCCAGGATTGTCGGGGCCTACACCTCGCGGAGCACCGCCGCGACGTCGGCGGTCGTCTCGCAGAGATGGTCCGGCGAGGCGGCCGAGAGCGCCGCGCGGCTGCCCAGACCCCACAGGACGGCGCAAACCCTCACGCCCGCCGCGCGGCCGGTGGCGACGTCCACCGTGCTGTCGCCCACCAGGAGCGTCTCGGCGGGTGCGGCGTCGAGCGTCCGGCAGAGCGCCAGCAGGCCCTCGGGCTCGGGTTTTCGCGGCGCCTCGTCGCCGCCGACGATCGCCCGGAAGGAGTCGAGCATCCCCAGGCCCTGCAGGATCTCCCGTGCGAATCCGCCGGGCTTGTTGGTCAGGACGCCCCGCGCTTCCGGAGGCACCGAGAGCAGCTCCGCGATGCCCGGATAGGGCCGGGTCTTCACCAGCAGGCGCCGGGCGTATTCGGCTCGCCAACTCTTCAGGGCCTGCGCGAGCCTGTCCTCGTGCTCGGGGCCGAGCGAGCGGCGCACCAGCCTTTCCGCGCCCTCGCCTATGAAACTCCAGATGATTTCGTCCTGCCGGCGGGGCAGACCCAACGCCTGCAACATGGCGTTCACCGAGTCGGCGAGGTCGGCTCGCGAGTCCACCAGCGTCCCGTCCAGGTCGTACACGACAGCTTTCAGCGGCATGTCGGCTCCTGGACGCCCGGCGGGCGGTTAACCCGGCGCGCCCCTGCCGGGTCCGCCGGACGGACGGAGCAGCTTCTCACCTGGAGGAACGAAGTCATGAAGAGGATCCTATGCCTGGCGGCGCTGCTTGCGGCTGGGGCGTGCGGCGGGTCGGCGCAGGATGACTTCGCCAAGGCCACTCCATCGTTCGACGCGGTGGCCCTGGACATCAGCGCTGCCGACGCGCTCCCGGAAAACTTCGAAGCGCCGGCGAGCAGCTCGCAGGGGCTGACCGCGGCCGTCGATGCGCAGGCGGCGGTCGACGACCCCTGTCATCCGCACCTGTTCCTGCGGACCCACGCGGTCGTCGCGGCCACCAACGGCGGCATCTGGCGGGTGCTGCGGCCCATCCGCAAGATCATCCCCTTCTCGCCCCGGCGGCGCGACGGCGGAACGCACGTCTGGGAGAGGGTGGTCGATGGCTTCGACTACAAGTACTCGATCGTGAAGACCGCCGATCACTCCTTCACCGCCAAACTGGAGGCCAAGAAGGTGGCCGACCCGGACACCTCCTTCGTCACCGTCTACCAGGCGAGCGTGCAGCGCGACCCGTCCAATCACGACGGCTCGGGGACCGCGACGCTCGATCTCGACAAGCTGGCCTCCGTCACCGGTGGCAACGTGTCCGGGCAGCTCACCCTCGACTTCAACGCCACGCCCGCTGAGAAAAAGGTCCTGGTCACGATGGCCAACTTCAAGGTCAACTCGGACCTGCCGCGCAACGGCCACTTCGTGTTCTTCAAGCAGACCGGCAAGGGCGGGAGCCTGAAGTTCATCGACGACATGGTCCTGCGCTGCACCGGTGAGACGCCGCCGGCTGCCGGGACGACTCCGGTGACGGCCGTGGCGCGCTGGCTGGTGGCGAGCGACGGCATCCACTTCCGCGGTGACGCGGGAGCGACGGGCGGGCAGATCCCCGCCAACCGGAAGTGGGAAGCCGTCACCTGCGCGCAGGGCCGGGATCCGCGCGAGACCTTCTGGATGATGAAGCTCGAGGACACCACCAGCGGGACGACCGTGAGCGCGCGCTCGTCGCAGAACACCGTCGCCACGGCGGCCGCGTGTGACCCGGCGTTCGGTCCGGTGCCCTCGATCGACGACGCCACCAAGGACTACGATTTCAGCAAGGTCGACTTCACGTCGGACGACCCTCTACCCTTCCCGTAGGGATCGTCAGGCGCGGCAGCCGGGGGGCGCCCTGCGCGAGCAGGGCGCCCTCTGGTATTTCCAAGGGCGTGAGCTCCGTTCCCCGGGTGCTGGAGGACCCAGCCGCGCCGCTCGAGGAGCGCATCGCCGCCGCCCGTGCGCTCGGCGACCGCGATCCACGCCCCGGCACCTTCCTCCGCGTGCCAGCGGGGGAGTTCTGGCGCGGCAGCGACGCGCCGGAAGGAGAGCCACCGGAGCAGCCGCGGCTGCGGGCCCGGACCGCTGGGTTCGAGATCGGGCTGGTGCCGGTCACGGTGGGCGAATTCGCGGACTTCGTGCGGCGCGGGTACCTCGACCGGGCGGTGTGGAGCGAGGAGGGCTGGGAGTGGCGGGAGCGGAACCGCGTGGACCGGCCGCGCTTCTGGGAGGATCGAGCGTGGCAGGCGTACCTGGCGCCGAACCAGCCGCTGGTCGGCGCGAGCTGGCACGAGGCCGAGGCGTACGCCCGGTTCGCGGGTGCGCGGCTCCCCACCGAAGCGGAGTGGGAGCGCGCCGCGCGCGGCGAGGACGGGCGCCGCTATCCCTGGGGCGACGACTGGGATCCGGCGCGCGCCGCGGCGCGCGGGGGACCCCGGCACACGCTGCCGGTCGGCTGCTTTCCCTCCGGGCGGAGCCCGCACGGGCTGCTCGATGCGGCGGGGAACGTATGGGAATGGGTGGCGGATCCCTTCGATCCCGATCTGCACCGCAAGCTGCGGGGACTCCCAGCTCGGCAGCCGGCGCCCGCGCCCGGGTTGCGCGTCGCGCGCGGCGGCGCGTGGAACGCGCATCCTCCGCAGCTGCGCTGCGCGAACCGCAACGCGTGGAAGCCAGACGCGCGCTATTCGAACATCGGCCTCCGCCTGGCGCGCTGACCAGGTTGCGGCGCGGTGCCGGATGGGGCAGCTTGGGAGGCGACCGGGGGGTCCATGTTTGCGTTCGCGACCAGCGAGCGCTTCGAGAAGCTCGATCGCAAGGACCGCGACCGTCTCGAGGCGCTCTCCAAGCTCGACCAATTCTCGCGGGGCGACGAGATCCTGGTCGCCGGACGCCATTCCCAGTGCATCTACCTGATCGCCTCGGGAGGCGTGGACGTCCGGGCCAAGACCAGGTCCGGCGACGTGACCGTCGCCCAGCTCGGACCGGGCGATCTGTTCGGAGAGGTGGAGCCCTTCGCCGAGATGCCCGAAGGCGTCCGCCACGTCGCCCGCGCGGACACCATCGTGCGCGCCATCCAGAAGAACCCGCTCCGGCACGAGCTCCTGGTCCACCGCGAGCTGGCCACCGCGTTGCTCGCGGTCTACGGGCGCTCGATGAGCGAGAAGCTGCGCGCCGCCAACGACGTCGCCGTCCGCCTCGCTCCGCGGCCCGGGATCAGCCGCCCTCCTCCACCGGACGCGGGCCACGCGCCGCACCTGTCGGAACAGGAGGCGGCGTGGCTCGCGGTCCTGGGCCAGGAGCTGGAGGTGGCGCAGGGCGAGACGGTGGTCAAGGAAGGCGAGAATACCCGCAGCTTCTACGTGGTGCAGCGGGGGGAGCTGGACGTGCGCAGGCACCTGGGCCCGGGCGAGGACCGCACGCTGGCGCACCTGGGCGCGCGCGATCTGTTCGGCTTCATGGCGTTCGTGGACGGCAAGCCCCGCTCGGCTTCGGTGGTGAGCGTGACCCCCTCGCACCTGGCGCGCGTCGAGCCCGACGCGCTGGACAAGGCGCTCCACGTGAACTTCACCGTCGCGTTCAAGTTCCTCGGCACCCTCTGCGGGGTGCTCGGACGCACCTACCGCGACACCCTGTTGAACGTGATCGCGTCCGCCTGACGCGCCAAACCGATTTCACCACGGAGCACACGGAGGGCACGGAGGAAATCGATCTCAGTGAGCTCCGTGCCCTCCGTGGTGCAATTGGTTCGGCTAGAGCGTTCTGAGCAGCTCGCGCGCGGCACGCAAGCCGGTTTCGACGGCGCCGTCGACGGTGCCGCCGCGGCCGGTCAGGCTGAACGCTTCGCCGGCGAAGAAGAGCGTCCCCTCCTCGGAAGCGGCGAGCCGCGGAAGGAGATCGGGCGGGGCGCCGGCGAGCTCGTAGGCGTAGGCGCCGCGCGCGAACGGGTCCTCGCTCCAGTCGATGATGCGAGCGCCGTCGAGCGACGAATCGACCTCGCGGCGTGAGCGGCCGAAGAGGCGCGAGACGGAGTCCACCGCCAGCCCCGGCCGATCCTCGCGCGGCAGGCGCTCCG
Organism: Myxococcales bacterium; assembly: GCA_035635335.1. Lineage (GTDB taxonomy): Bacteria > Myxococcota > Myxococcia > Myxococcales > 40CM-4-68-19 > VBKO01. The sequence continues at coordinate 15,262 of DASQBG010000154.1, forward strand.
CCGCCGGGCCTCCTGCCCAACCGGTGAGCAGCGGCACCTCTCGCGGCGAGCCGCGCCACCAGGTCGGGAACGGCGCACCCGGCGCATGGAAGAAGTCCGCCTTGCGCAGCGCGCGCGTCAGCCAGAACGGCTCGCGGAAGCGCAGCAGCGCCTTCACCACGGCGCCCGTCCGCACCCAGGCCAGCGCCTCGCCCTTGCGCCGCAACGGCGGCTCGAAGCGCACGCCGTCGGGCGCGGCCAGTACGCTCACCGGCAGCGCCACGATCAGCCGCTTCGCCTCGAGCTCCTCGGCGTTGCCCGTCAGGGTCCGCGCCCGGACTTCCACCCGCCCCTTGCGCCAGCGCACCCTCTCCACCGTGAGCCCCAGGCGCAACGCCTTTACCCTGCGAAGCGCATCCGCGTGACCGCGCAGGGCCCGGTCGTACCCGTCCACCACGCGGCGCGTGCGCATCCCCTGGTCGTTCGCCACGCCCTCGATGCTCACGAGCGCCGCCGGCGCGGCGAAGAACCCTTCGATATAGCTCCGCGCCAGCTCGCGCTCCGCCGGATCGAGCCGCGCAGTCGCGAGCCAACTCAGCGCGGTGCCGGCGCCGCGCGCGTTCGCCAGCTTGCGCAGCACGGAGCGGAACTGGCGCGTCACGTCGCGCAGCTGGCCGCCGAACAGCGCCACCTGCCGCCCGTCCATCTCCTCCAGCTTCAGCTTCGCCCGCTCCAGCTCGCGGAACGGCCGCCCGTGCACGAACTCGGCGCCGAGCTCGACCACGCGCCCCAGCTCACGGTCCTCGACGCTGTGCACGCGGCCGCCGATGCGGTCGCGCGCCTCCAGCACCAGGACCGGGACGCGCTTGCGCAACAGCTCGGCGCCCGCGCGCAGTCCCGCGGCGCCCGCGCCCAGGACGAGCGCGGCGATCATGGCTGCCCGGAGGCGCCGCGCAGCTCTTGCTGGGCGCGGCGAAGCTCGGCGAAGATCCGCTCCGCGTCCGGCACGCTGCGCATGGCCAGGCCGCAGGCCGGCGTGAGCAGGCAGCGCGCCAGCGCCTCGCGGCGGAGCCGTTCCCGCGCGTGCCGCAGCACGGCGTCCAGGTCGTCCGGGGCGCTGAGGTCCGTCGGCACCACCCCGAGGGAGAGTACGCCGCCGGCTGCCTGGAAGCTCTCGAACGCCCCGCCGGTGGCCAGCACCGCCTCGAGGGAGAGCCGCGCGTCGATCGACACCACGTCCCATCCCAGCCCCAGGAGCGGTGCCCACTCCGTGTTGCCGCAGCAGTGGACGCCGACGACCGCGCCTTCGCGCCGCAGCGCGAGGACGACCACGCGCAATTCTTGAAGACTGACCAGGTGCTGCGGGTCGCGGCGGTCGAAAGCGTAGAGGCCAGGCTCGTCGAGGAACACCACCGGCCGGGCGCCGGTCTCGCGCAGCCGCCGCGAAAGGGCCAGCGCCCGCGCCAGGACCAGGCGGAAGATCTGCCGCTCGATGGCTTTCCCTTCGGCGGTCGAGGCGAGAGGCTCTCCCTGGGTGGTGCGCAGCACCCATCTCAAGGTGAACGGCCCCGCGATCTGCACCTTGGCGAGGGGCAGCTTCCGCTGTTCCACCTCCCACAGGAACGGCCGCAGCGCCTGCCAGGCCCCGGCGGAGGGCAGGAAGCGCTGCACGCCGTCGTCGTGCTCGAGAGCGCGATCGAGGCGCGCATCCAGCGTCGCCGCTCCGCGGCGCCAGTCGCCCAAGTCGAGGTCGGCATTGCCCTCGGCGTCGGCGCGCAGCCCGTGCAGCCCCTCGAGTGCCTGCGGCACCATGTACTCGGCGGCGTCGCGGCGGGGCAGCTGCGGCGCGGCCGGAATGTCGAGGAGCAGCGCCTGCTGCAAGGCGAGCTCCAGCTGCGTGTGCGGCAGGCTGCCGATCCCGCTGGTGGCGAGCGCCGGGAGCACCGGATCAGCAGCCCGCCCCGCCCGCGACGCTGAAATAGGTCGCGTCCGGGTGGTGGAAGACGACCGCGGAGACGCTCGCCTCCGGATCCATCATGCAACCGTCGGTCAGCTCGACCCCCATCTCCTCGGGCCGCAGCACGCGGAAGAGGATCTGCTGGTCCTCCAGCCTCGGACAGGCGGGGTAGCCGAACGAGTACCGCTTGCCCCGGTAGCTCGCCTTGAAGCGGTCGATCATCGTCGTCTCCAGCGGATCGGGGAAGCCCCACTGGCTGCGCAGCTTGGCGTGCAGGAGCTCCGCATAGCCCTCCGCCGTCTCCAGCGCGAGCGCCTGGAGGAGGTGGCTCTTGAGGAAGTCGCCGTTCTTCTTGTACGCCTCGGCGCGCGCCCGGATGCCGGTACCGGCGGTGGTCACGAACAGCGCCACGGCGTCGTCCACCGCCACGTAATCGGACAGGCAGAGACCGTCCGCGCCCTCCTGCCGGGGGAAGGTGAAGCGGGCGACCTCCGCGCCTGGCGGGTCGAGCAGGACCAGGTCGTCGCCCTCTCCGCGCGCGCGGAAGAATTGGTAGACGGCGCGCGCCTGCATCGCGCCGCCGCGGCATTCGGCCTTCAGATCGTCGAGCGCCGCCTTGAGCTGCAGCGCCTTGCGCCCCGCCTCGCTCTTCTCCAGCTCGGCGCGGTTCCCTGCCTCGACCTCCTTGACCACGCTGCTCTTCAGCCCCATGTGGCGGCCGTAGATCATCACCGGGTTGATGAACCTCCAGATGTGGTCGAGCGGCGTGTTGGCGAGCACGTGCCGCTCCAGATCCGGCGGCCGCGGCGGGTCCGCCACCTGCGTCACCTTGCGCGAGCGCCGCGCGGTGCTCGCGCGCACCGGCGCCGGGCGGGCGGAGTCGACGGCGGCGAGCTGGGCGCGCCGGTCCTGCAGCTCGCGGCGCAGGTGCTCGTGCTTGTCCGTCTCCGTCACCCGCTTGGCGAGGTCCAGCCCGCTCATCGCGTCCTGCGCGTACGCGACGGTGCCGCCGTAGGCAGGCGCGATCTGCCGGTCGACGAAGTTCCGGGAGAGGGCAGCGCCGCCGACCAGGAGGGGCAGGTCCACGCCCGCCGCCTTGAGGTCGGTCGCGGTGGCGACCATCTGCTGCGCCGACTTGACCAAGAGGCCCGACAGGCCCACCACGTCCGGCCGGTGCTCGCGCACCGCCCGGATGAGCGCCTCCGGCGGGATCTTGATGCCGAGGTTCACCACCTCGAAGCCGTTGTTGGAGAGGATGATGTCCACCAGGTTCTTGCCGATGTCGTGGACGTCGCCCTTCACGGTGGCGAGCAGCACCTTCCCGCGCGCGGCGCTGCTCACCTTGTCCATGTGCGGCTCGAGGAAGGAGACCGCCGCCTTCATCGACTCCGCGCTCTGCAGGACCTCGGCCACGATCAGCTGGTTGGCGTTGAAGAGGCGCCCCACCTCGTCCATGCCGCGCATCAGCGGCCCGTTGATCACCTCCAGCGGCTTCGCGCCCTGGCGGAGCTTCTCGGCCAGGTCGTCGAACAGGCCGTCGCGCGATCCTTCCACGATGTAGCGCGCGAGGCGCTCGTCGAGCGGCAGCTCGCTGCGGGCGGGACCTGTGGGCTTCTTCTCGCGGAAATGGGCGACGAAGGCCGCCACCACCCCCTGCAACGCCGACTGTTCGCGGCAGAAGAGGACTCCCTCCGCCAGCTTGCGCTCGTGCTCGGCGATGGACGGATACCGCTCCAGCTTCTCCGCGTTCACCAGCGCCAGGTCCAGGCCGGCCTGCACGCAGTGGTACAGGAAGACCGAGTTCACCACCTCGCGGCCGGCCGCGGGCAGGCCGAACGACACGTTGGAGATGCCGAGCACCGTCTTGCAGGCCGGCAGGGCCGCCTTGATCGCCCGGACCGCCTCGATCGTCTCCACCGCGCTCCCGGTGTACGCCGCGTCGCCGGACGCGCAGGGGAACACCAGCGGGTCGAAGTAGAGGTCCTCCTCGGCGAGGCCGTACTTGCGCGTGAGCAGCTCGTGGCTCCGGCGCGCCACCTCCAGCTTGTCCCCCGCCTTGATCGCCTGCCCGCGCTCGTCGATGCAGCCGACCACCAGCGCCGCGCCATACTTCCGGGCGAGCGGCACGATCTTCTCGAAGCGCTTCTCCCCGTCCTCGAGGTTGACGGAGTTGATGATCGCCTTTCCCTGCGAGTAGGTCAGGCCCACCTCGATAGCCTTCTCGTTGGTCGAGTCGATCATCAGCGGCACGCGGACCTTCTTGATCAACACCTCGAGGAAGCGGCGGAGGTCGGCCACCTCGTCCCGGTCGGTCTGCTGGGCGGAGACGTCCACCAGGTGCGCGCCCCGCTTCACCTGCGCCCGGGCGATCTCCGCGGCCTCGTCCCATTTCTCCAGCGCGATCAGGTCGCGGAACTTCTTCGACCCCAGCACGTTGGTGCGCTCGCCGACGATGACCGGCCGCACGTCGTCGCCGACCTCCAGCGGATCGACGCCGGACAGGGAGCTGCGGCGCCGCGTCGGGATGGGCCGCGGCGTAAGGCGCGGCGCGATCTCGGCCAGCCTGGCGATGTGCCCGCGATGGGTGCCGCAGCATCCTCCCAGGAGGTTCAGCCATCCGCTCTCGCCGAAGCGCGCGAGCGTCCGGGCCAGCATCTCCGGCGTCTCCAGGTAGCGGCCGTTCTCGTCGGGCAGCCCCGCATTGGGCACGCAAGCGACGCGCGTCCGGGCGAGCTGGGCGAGCGTGCGGATGTGGTCGGTCATGAACTCCGGCCCGGTGGCGCAGTTCAATCCCAGGTAGAGGAGGTCCCTGTGCTCCAGGGAGATGGCGAGCGCGTCGACCGACTGGCCGGCCAGCATGGTGCCCATCGCCTCGATGGTGCCGCTCACCGCGACGGGGAGCCTCTCCTCGAGGGGAAGCGAATCCTGGAAGCGATCGATCCCGATCAGGCCCGCCTTGACGTTGCGTGTGTCCTGCGAGGTCTCGAGCAGGAAGTAGTCGACGCCTCCCTCGTGCAGCCCGCGCGCCTGCGCCTCGTAGTGCTCGATCAGCTGGTCGAAGGTCACCCCGCCCGTCACCGAGATCGCCTTGGTGGTGGGCCCCATCGAGCCGGCGACGAAGCGCGGGCGCTGGTCGGTCGAGAAGGCGTCCGCCTCCGCCCGGGCCAGGGCCGCGGCGGCGCGGTTGATCTCCACCGCTTTGTCCTGGAGCCCGTACTCGGCGAGCACCAGCGGCGTCGCACCGAACGTATTCGTCTCCAGGACGTCCGCGCCGGCCTCGAGGTATCCGCGGTGGACGCCGCGGACCACGTCCGGGCGGGTGAGGTTCAACGACTCGTTGCACCCCTCCAGCTCCGGCCCCCCGAAGTCCTGCTCGGAGAGCCGCAAGTCTTGCAGGGCGGTGCCCATCGCGCCGTCGAGGACCAGCACGCGCCGGTCGAGCTCCGCCTGGAGCCTCGCCACCCGTTCCGCGCGCGTCATTCGGGCACCTCGGCGCAGAGCAGGAAGGGCCGGAATGCAGCCGCGCCTCCAGGCAGCATCTCGGTGCTGACGTTGCCGAACCCCTCCGCCTCCAACGCCGCGCCCAGCTGGGCCGGCTCGAACCCGAGCCAGCGGTGGCCCAGCCGGTCGCGCACCCACTCCTCGCCGTGGGGCAACAGCTCCAGCACCAGCAGGCGGCCGCCCTTCTTCAGCAGCTTGCGCGCCTGCGACAGGACGCGGGGAGGATCGTCGACGAAGTGCAGGCTCTGCGAGGCGACCACCAGATCGAAGCGGCGGCGGACGTCGAGCTTGTGCAGGTCGCCGGAGACGAACTCGACGTTGCGGGCCCCCTCGCGCCCGGCGCGCGCCCGCGCCGCCTCGAGCGCGTCGCGGCTCTTGTCGATGGCGACCACCGAGCGGGCCCAGCGCGCCATCTCCACGCTCAGCGCGCCGGTGCCGCAGCCCAGGTCCGCCACGTCGAGGCGGGGCAAGAGTCGCCCCAGCGCCCGCGACCAGAGCTGGAAGGACTGCCCCGGCTCGAGCAGCCGCTCGTTGAGCGCCTGCCGATCCTCGCGCCGCCGGAGCAGGTCCGCCAGGCGCGAGAGGTCGCCGTCGCCGTCGGTCGTGTCCTCGATCGCCACCTTGACGAGCGGCCAGCGAGCGTCCTCCTTGTCCAGGTCGAGCGCGTAATACGTGTAGCCGTTCTGCCGCTCCTCCATGAGGAGCTTCATCGCCTTGAGCTTGCCCAGGTGGTGCGAGACGCTGGGCTGGGCGATGCCCACCAGCGAGACCAGCTCGCTGACGTTGAGCGGCGTCTGCGCGATGAGCCGCAGGATTCGGAGCCGGGTCGCGTCGCCGAGCGCGCGATAGGCCTGGGACAGGGCCTCCATATCAACGCATCCGCATATCTCGATTCCATCTCCCACGCAAGCGGAGGGGACACCATGAGATGGTGTCCCCCAACGGCCTAGGCACGGTTGCGGAACCACTGCGCGGTGCGGCGGAGCCCCTCGTCGAGGGGGACGCGCGGCTCCCAGCCCAGCTGCGCGGCCGCGGCGCGCGGGTCGATCGAGCTGCGCCGCTGCTCGCCCGGGGCGGCGGGCCCGTGCGCGATGGGCTTTTGGTAGCCGACCGCGTCCGCCAGGATGCTTGCCAGCCCGTTGACCGACGTCTCCACTCCGGTTCCGACGTTCAGCGCGCCCTGCGCCTCCGAGGTCAGCGCAAGCAGGTTCGCGCGCGCCACGTCCTCCACGTAGACGAAGTCGCGCGTCTGGCCGCCGTCGCCGTTGATGACCGGATCGTCGCCGTGCAGCATCCTGTGCAGGAAGATGGCCACCACCCCGGCTTCCCCCATCGGATCCTGGCCGGGGCCGTACACGTTCGCGTAACGCAGCGACATGGCCGGCAACCCGTCCCGCCGCGCCAGCTCGGCGTACTCCTCGCCGCACAGCTTGGACACCCCGTAGGGGCTCGCCGGCCGGCGCGTGTGCTCCTCGGGCGCCGGGAACACGTCCTGCTCCCCATACACGGCGCCGCCCGAGGAGGCGAAGACGAATCGCCGCGCCCGGGCCCGCCGCGCCGCCGCCAGGACGTTCACGGTGCCGAGCACGTTCACGGAGGCGTCGTGCATGGGGTCGGCGACAGAGCGGCGTACGTCCATCTGCGCGGCGAGGTGCAGCACCGCGTCGGGGCGAAGGCGCTCCAGCTCCGCCGCGAGCTCCGGCGATCGCACGTCCATCACCAGGAGGTCCGCCCCCTGGGGCACCGCCTCCCGCTTGCCATGGCTGAGATCGTCCAGCGCCATGACTGCATGGCCCGCCTCGAGCAATGCCCGGCAGCTGTGCGCCCCGATGAACCCTGCCCCGCCCGTGACCACGACGCGCATGGCGCGACTGTACTGCAGAGCAGGACGAAAGTGCGGAAACGTGGAGTGGGAGCGCACCCGGGGCTACGGACGGAGCCTTGTCTCCGACCCGCCGGGGCATCGCAGTCTGATGGCAATGCTGAAGTTGCGCGAGAATCGCCGGCTGCGCGTCCTGCTCGTCGACGACTACCCGATCGCGCGCCGCATGTTCAGCACCGGGCTGGCCGGCTACGGGGTGGATACCTGCGAGGCCGGCGATGCCGCGGAAGCGATCGCGGTCGCCACCGAGCAGTCGCCCGACGTGGTCGTCGTCGATCTGTTCCTCGCGGGCAGCTCCGGCCTGGAGGTGGCGCGCGAGCTGCGCGCCCGCAACGGCGGTGAGCGCGTCGCGATCATCGCCTTGTCCGGACACGCCGGGGCGGAGTACCGCGAGCGCGCCGCCGAGGCGGGCTGCGATCTGTATCTGGTGAAACCCTGCACGACCGATCAGCTGGTCGCAGCGATCGAGGCGATCCTTCCCAGCCGCACGGCAGCCTGAAGCACCTCCTCGGGCGCGTCCGCCGTCGGTCGGCCGTTCAATGGCGGTCGCCCGGAAGTGCTTTGAGCACAAATAAAATGCTACTACTTTGGTCGGATGACGTCGACGCTGCGCGATTCGCTCCCCATGCTCGTCGGCCTCGCGCGGTTCGGCAGTGGCGACTACCGGCCCGTGCTGCTCCAGCGGCACCACCACGAGCCGCCGCGCGTGTTCCGCTACCTCCGCGCGGCGGACGTCTGTTACGTGAGCAGTCTCCACGACGGGATGAACCTGGTGGCGAAGGAATTCGTCGCCGCGCGTGACGACGAGCGCGGCGTGCTGGTGCTCAGCCAGTTCACCGGCGCCGCGCGCGAGCTGACCGAGGCATTGATCGTGAACCCGTACGATCTAGAGGAGGCGAGCTCCGCCCTGGCGGCGGCGCTGGTGATGCCGCCGGAGGAACAGGCGGACCGGATGCGCGCGCTGCGCAGCCTGGTGTCCGAGTTCAACGTCTACCGCTGGGCAGGGCGGATGCTGGCCGACGCCGCCAGGCTCAGGCAACGCGACCGCCTCACCCACCGCCTCGAAGGAGGCGGACGGCTGGAGGGCACCGCCTGATGGAACCGCTGCTGGGGTCGGCCGAGCTGGAGCGACTCGCGCGAGCCGACGCGCTCCTCGCCTTCGACTTCGACGGAACGCTCGCGCCCATCGTGGACGACCCGGCCCGCGCCACCCTGCGGCCGGTCACCCGGCGGCTGCTCGCGCGGGTGCGCATCGTCGCCGGGAAGCGCGCGCAAGGCGATTCCGCCGGAGCGAAGACGCCGCTGAGCCGGACGCAACGAGGCCCCCGGTCCTGCGGGATCGGGGGCCTCGGAACCACGTTTCGACGGCTGCCGTTACGGCGTGTCGATGCGGACCGCGGTGCGGCCGACCTCGGGGGTCTGGTAGGTGACTACGCCGAGGTACTTGGTCGCCGGCGCGAGGCCGGTCCAGTTGACCGTGACATTGCCCGTCCCGCCGGTCGTCACCGTCGCAGGGACGCTGACGGTGAGGTTCCCGGCATCCGGACCTGCGCTCCAGGTGAACAGCGTGTAGTTGGCGTCCGGACCGTCGCTGTCGAACGCGTGCACGAACACGGTGTACGCGCCCGCGGCCGGGTTGTTCAGGCTCACCTCTTCAGCGGCGGTCGGGCCGCCGCTCGCCCCCACCAGTGGTCCGACGCCGGTGCCGGTGGCGGGGCCGTACACGTACAGGTCGAGGTCGTCGTTGCCGTCGGTCTCCCCGTCGAACAGCGCGATCCGGGAGAGCGAGGTACCGGTCGGGATGACCAACGTGTGCGCGGTGAATCCCTTGTTCTCGGTCGGCTTGGCGGTGTTGAAGTTGTTGTCCGGGTCGTCGAGGACGTGCCCGGCCTGCTTGGCGGCCGGGACCAGCCCGTGCGGCGAGGCGGCGAAGGCGCCGCTGAACCCGAACCTCGCCTGGAAGGTGACGGATCCGCTTGCCCCGGTCCCGGAGACCTGAGCCGGAACGGCGATGGGCACCGGCCGGACGACGAGCGGGCTGCGCACGTTGTGGCCGGCGCCGTCGCTCCAGATCAGCGCGCCGAACTGGAACCCGCTGGGAAAGTTCGCGAACGCCGCCGACGTGCGCGTGAACGTGACCGAGTAGCCGGCGGATTGCCCCGGCGCCAGGGTCAGTGTCGTGGGACTGACGGAAACCCCGATCCCCGGGGGGGCGCTGACGCTCACCGTGTACGTGCCCCGCGGACCGACGTTGGTCACCGTCCGGGTGACCGTCTGCGAGCCTGCCAGGTCGCCGATCGCGATGGAGGCCTGGTTCAGGTCGCTGGGGTCGATGACGTTGGCGCAGCCGGTCAGCTGGCCCGTGCCGCAGATGAACGCGACCCACTCGCTGAAGCCGTGGTCGTAGACGAGCCCCGGATCCGCCGCGGCGTTCGGCTTCACGTGACCGGCGCCCTCGGCGAACGGGCTCGCGCTCGAGCCCGCCCCGAGGATGTGGGTCGCGGTGGTCATCAGAGCGGACTTGATCATCATCGGCGACCAGTCCGGGTGGCGCTGCTTGAGCAGCGCGCCCAGGCCCGCCACGTGCGGGCTGGACATCGAGGTGCCGCTGAGGAAGTCGAACAAGCGGCCGCCGTCGCCCGCGGGCGAGACGCCGGCCAGCACGTCCACGCCGGGGGCGGTCAGATCGGGCTTGAGGATGTCGCCGCGCGTGGCCCGGATGGGACCGCGCGAGGAGAAGCCGGCGATGACGGGAGCCGGGACGTTGCCGGGGATGTTTCCCGCCAACTTCGCGGTCGCGGCCGCGCCGGTCGCGTCGACGTAGGCCTTGATGGCCACGCCGTCAGGGCCCTCCACGTGCACGCTGGGCACGTGGTGCAGGTCGGCGTTGACTCCGGTGGTCGTCCCGAGGTTGCGCAGGATCATGCCCGCCCCACCGGCCTGCTGCACGGCGAGGCTCTTGTCGACGCGCGCGTTGATGCCGCGGTCGCAGAGGACGATCTTGCCGGCGGCCTTCGCGCGATCGAGGTGACCGACGAAGCACAGCGCCACGCGGGTGGCGAAGGGCGTCGTGTCGTTCGGCGTCGGATCGACGGCGGCCGGGGCCGACCCGGCGTAGATGAGCGGAAGCATCGCGGTGCCCGCGGTGAGCGAGGCGCCCGAGAAGCTGGCGCCGTTGCCGAGGTCGACCGTGCCGCCGAAGAAGCGGTCATGCGTGCTGGCGGCGACGGTGGTGAGCCACGGGCCGGGGCTGGCGACGGTCGCGGAGGTCGGGCCACTGTTGCCGCCGGACGCGGCGACGAAGACGCCGGCCTGCGCCGCGAACAGGAACGCCACCTGCACCTGGTCGAGGAAGTTCGTCTGCGTGGCGCCGATGGAGTGGTTGAGGACGTCCACGCCGTCGGCGACGGCCTGGTCGATCGCGGCGGCGCGGTCGGAGCCGAAGCAGGAGGCGGTCGCGCCGGGCGCCCTCCAGCAGGTCTTGTACGCGGCGATGCGCGCGCGGGGGGCGATGCCGCTCATCTGGCCCAGGGAGACGCCGTCCACCACCACCGGCACGCCGTGGTTCCCTCCCGCCGTGGTGGCGGTGTGCGTGCCGTGGCTGTCGGAGTCGCGGCAGGAGAGGAACTCGGTCGCATCGAGGTTCTCGACCCCGAATCCCTGCACGTAGAACTGGCAGCCGATCAGCTTCTGGTTGCAGTTGGAGGCGTTGAAGGCCTGCCCGGGAACGCACTTGCCGTGCCATCCGGGAATCTGGTGGTAGTCCAGCTTGCCCGGCACACCGTTCGGGTTGGTGCCGGTGCGGTCGGAGAAGCTGGGGTGCTCGGGCCACACGCCGGTGTCGATGTCGCCGATGACCACGTCCTCGCCGGCGCTCTCGAATCCGCCGAGCTGGCTCCACAGGCCGCCGGAGGCGGTGAGGCCGAGGAACCTGGGCGTCGTGATCGTATCGACGGGCACCGCGACGTCCGGTTCGACCGCGGCGACTCCCGGCGTGGCGGCGAGCTTGGCAGCCTGCTCGGCCGTGAGCTGCGCGGCGAAGCCGTTCAGCGAGTAGCGGTAGTCGTAGAGCTTGCGCCCGCCGCCCACCGCGGCCAGGGCGCCGTCGTGCTTCGAGTCGAGGTACCGCGCGTAGTTCACCACCGCGGGATCGTTCGGGTCGATCTTCTGCCCCTTCCCCGGCTTGGTGGCGCGCAGACCGGGCACGCCGCCCTGGTAGGCAACTACGGGATCCTCGCTCATCCGCACGATGTACGTGCTCGAGCGGCGCTGCTTCACCTTCGTCGGCAGCGCGTCTTCCTGGGCGCTGGACGCGCCCGCTCCGAGGAGGATCACGCTCAGCGCGCAGATCGGCGCGAGCGAATTCGCGAACCGCAACATGGACTACCCCCTTGGTTCTCTGGTTTTTTGAATTGCACCCGGCCATCCCGCAGCCGGAGGCCGTCGGTATTCGAACCTATGTTTTAGTGGACGTACGTCTGAGCGGGCGCACTCTAGCCCACCAAGGCGGAATGCGGTCAAGTACCCCTGGAGCCCCGCCGGAGCGCGCTAGCCGCCGAGGCGGCACCGCTTCGGGCTCGAACGCATCGCCTCCACCAGTAAAGGTGTTCGGCATGCCGAAGGCGGCGATCGCTCTGCGGGCGGCCCAGGAGATCCTACCGCCGGAGGGCATCGGCGCCGCCCTGCTCCGCGCCTGATCCGGAGGCTAACCTCCCAGGAACAGGCGGCCGACCTGGGGATCGTGCAGCAGCTCGGCGCCGGTGCCGACCATCGCCACCGACCCGGAGACGAGGACGTAGCCGACGTCGGCGAACTCGAGGCCCTTCTTCGCGTTCTGCTCGACCATGACGATCGCCTTGCCCTCCTTGCGCCGCAGCTCGGAGAGGATCTCGAACACCATGTCGATGTAGCGCGGCTCCAGCCCGATCGACGGCTCGTCGACGAGCAGCACCCGCGGGTTCATCACCAGGGCGCGGGAGATCTCCAGGAGGCGCCTCTCGCCGCCGGAGAGCACGCGCGCCGGCTGGCCGCGGCGCTTCGCGAGACGGTCGTACTTCTGGAAGATGCGCTCGGCCGCCTCCTTCGCCGCCTCCGGCCGGGACATCAGATATCCGCCCATCCAGAGGTTCTCCTCGACGGTCATGTCGGGGAAGACCGAGTTGTCCTGCAGGATGTAGGCGACGCCGGATTCCTTCAGCTTCTGGTTCGGCGACAGGCGGGTGATGTCCTTCCCGTCGACGCGGACGCTGCCGGAGGTGATGCGCGTGAACCCGTAGATCGAATGCAGCACGGTCGACTTCCCCGCGCCGTTCGGCCCGATCATGCAGAGCGCGCGCCCGGGCGCGAGCTGGAGATCGACGCCGTGGAGGATCTCCATCTTGCCGTAGCCCGCGTGCAGGTCGGACAGCGAGAGGAGCGGGTCGCCCCCGGCGAGCTGCGCGATGCGCTCGCGCGCCGGAGCCTCGCCCGCGAACCGCTCCATCAAGTCGCTCCCAGGTAGGCGTCGAGGACGCGCTGGTCCTTCTGCACCTCTTCCGGCTTGCCCTCCGCGAGCAACTCGCCGTGCGCGAGGCAGTAGATGTATTCGGCGAGCTGCATGATCACGCGCATGTTGTGCTCGATGACCAGCAGCGTGATGCCGAGCTCCTGGTTCGCCTGCCGGAGCCGCTCCAGCAGGCCGTTGATCAGCGTCGGGTTGATGCCGGCCGTGGGCTCGTCGAGGAGCAGCATCTTCGGCTGGCTCATCAGGGCCATGGCGAACTCGAGCAGCTTCTGCTGCCCGAAGGACAAGTCGCCTCCGGGCAGGTGCCGCTTGGCGTGCAGGCCGACGAAGTGGAGCAGGTCCTCCGCCTTCCGCTCTTCGGCGGGCGAGCTGCGCCGGTAGACGGAGCGCCAGGTCAGCTCCGAGGGCGGCACGCTGATGAGCATGTTCTGCAGGCAGGTCATCCCGCGGTAGATGCGGGTCTGCTGGAAGGTGCGGAGCACGCCCAGTCGCGCGATCTGCGGCACGCGCAGCCGGGTGATCTCGCGTCCGGCGAAGCGGATGGAACCCTTGTCCACCGGGTGCTGGCCGACGATGGAGTTGAACAGTGTCGTCTTCCCGGATCCGTTGGGGCCGATCAGCCCGTAGATCTTCCCCGGCGGGACGGCGAGGCTCACGTCCTTGTTGGCGACCACGCCCCCGAACGACTTGGAGACCTGATGAACTTCGAGGATCGGCGTCACCGGCCTCCCTCCGAGGCGGCCTCGTCGACGCCCTGGCCGAAGCGCTCCGGCCAGCGCTCGCGCGCCCAGCCCAGGATGCCGCGCGGGAAGAAGACCACGATGACGACGATGAGCAGCCCGAGCGCCACCCGCTGCCAGCCCAGCAGGTAGGTCCAGAACAGCTCCTTGGTGACGTGGAAGATGGCCGCGCCCAAAACCGGCCCCCAGAGCGTCCCCTTCCCGCCCAGGATGGCCATCAACACCATCCAGACGCCGAAGGTCGAGCCCGCGAAGGCGACCTCGCGCGGATCGATGAAGCCCACCAGGTTGCCGACCACGCCGCCCATCAGGCCGAGGAAGACCGCCGAGACGCACCACGCGATGGTCTTGTATTGCGTGGTGCGCAGGCCCATCGCCTCGGCCTTGTCCTCATCGTCGCGGATGGCGTTGATGGCGAGGCCGAAGCGGCCCGAGTAGAGCCAGCGCAGCACGGGGAAGGTGATCACCGCGAGCGCGAAGGCGAGATAGTAGAAGAACGTCTCACGGCCGCCGACCGCTCCCGGAAAGAGCGGCGGGACCATGCCGCCGCCGCCGCCGACGAAGTCCCAGCCGGAGGCGAGCTCTCCCGCGGCGATCCCGATGCCGAGTGTGCCGATGGCGAAGTAATGGCCCCGCAGTCCCAGAAGGCCGGAGCCGATCAAGGCGGCGACGGCCACCGCGAGGACCGCGCCGACGGCCATCCCGAGGAACAGCGTGGAGTAGTAGCCGAGGTGCAGGTCGCGCTGCACGACGACGCAGGCATACATGCCGACGCCGAAGAAGACGATGTTGCCGAAGGAGTTGTAGCCCATCTGCCCGCCGAGCAGGTCCCAGGTGAGCGCGAAGACCACCATCACCCAGAGGAAGGCCATCTGGCTGCGGTAGGCAGGCGCCAGCGCCGGAAATGCCAGGCCGAAGGCGAGGATCACGGCGGGGATCGCCAGCTCGCGCGCGGGCGGCAGCTTCATGTCAGGTATCTCCGCTGGCGGGCCAGCGAGAACCGGCGCCAGACGAGGATCACCACCAGCAGGCCGAAGATGAACGCCGCCTGGTATTCGGCCCCGAGGATGAACCCGGCGAAGTTCTCCGCCACCCCCAGCCCCAGCGCCGCCACGAGCACGCCAACGACGTTCCCCAGCCCGGCGAGGATCACGATCATGAACGACCGGACGGTATACGGCAGGCCCAGGTACGGGTGCACGATCCAGGTCATCGCGACGAGCGCGCCCGACGCCCCGCAGATGGCGGCGTTGATGCCGAAGGTCCACGCATACACGCGGTCGGTGTCGATGCCCATCACGCGAGCCGCCCGCGCGTTCTGCGCGGTGGCGCGGATCGCCTGTCCCATCCGGGAGCGCCTGAGGAACACGAGCAGCGCCGCGCCGGTGAGCAGCGCGGCGACGAACGAGATCAGCTTGATCTCGGCGATGGTCACCGCTCCGCCGAGCAGCACCAGCGT